>CABSYS010000066.1:0-7849 GCA_902482045.1 uncultured Collinsella sp. | reverse complement strand
GGCAGCGTCAGATGTGTATAAGAGACAGGTCCGGCCGTCGTCGCCCGGTGCCCATCGAGGGCGCCATCGAGGAGATCCCCTGCGACGTCGCGATCTCGGCTATCGGCACCAACGCCAACCCCTTCGCTGCCAAGATCGGCGGCAAGATGGAGCTCAACAAGTGGGGCTACATCGTCGCCGACGAGGAGACCGGCCAGACCACCGATCCTCGCATCTGGGCCGGCGGCGACATCGTCACCGGTGCCGCTACGGTCATTCTGGCGATGGGTGCCGGCAAGAAGGCCGCCGCTTCGATCACCAAGAGCCTGCTGGGCGAGTAATCACCCTCAGCGTTAGCCATCAAACGGCAAAGTCCCCGTCGAGCACACGCCCGGCGGGGACTTTTTTTCTATACCGGCCGCCCGAAACGCCACAAAGGTGCCTGTCTCCTTTGTGGTGGTTTTGGTCGCTTAGCCTTCGAGCTGCGCTACTTTGTAGCGGTAGGCGGCGGCGATGACGTCTTTGCAGCCCTCGCGGCCCAGCTTGGCGCGGTTGACGACGATGTCTTTGCCGCTCGTCATCTTCCACTTGCCGGCACTGTAGCGCTTATAGAACGCCTCGCGCGCCTTCTGCTGCTGCTTGACCAGCTTGGCGCCCTTCTTTTTGTTAAGACCGCGCTTCTTGCGCACGATCTCGACGCGGTCCTCAAAGGGAGCGGTCACCAATACGGCAATGTGGTTGGGGTTGTTACGCAGCAGGTAATCGGACAGGCGGCCTTCGATAATGCAGCTCTCGGTCTCACCCAGATCCAAAATCACCTGGCTCATCTTTTGGAACAACCTATCCGAGTACGAACGCGCATCGTAGCGGTCGGGCAGAAACGCCATGTTCTCCACGGCCAGGCGCTCGTCGTAGGCGGCCATCTTGTCGAGCGACTCGCCCGCGCGCAGCGACGCACGCACCAGCAGCTCGTTATCGTACAGCGGAATCCCCAACTCGTCGGCAAGCATGCGGCCAATCTCGTGGCCCTCGGCGCCAAAGTCGCGCGCGATGGTAATGACCACAGGATTCTTCTTGTTCTCCAGATCGCTCATCGCGATTCCTTTCTCTATGTGGCAAAGGGGCTGTCCCTTTGCCACATTCTACGCTGCCACCATTCGCCTCTGATATGCGCGAACCAGCAGCGAGATACCAAAGTTGAGCACAAAGTACATCGCAAACACCAGGCCGTAGAGCATAAGCACCTGCGACAGGTCGATCGCATGGGCCATCACGACATTTGCCGTGTACATGAGCTCGGCCACGTTAATGCCCGAAAGATACGAGCTGTCCTTAATGACGGTCGTGCACTGGCTAAACAGCGCCGGAATGATCGTCTTAAACGTCTGCGGCAGAATGATGTAGCGCATGGTGGCAAAGAAGCCGAAGCCCTGGCTCTGCGCTGCCTCAAACTGGCCGCGCGGAATCGAGTTGAGGCCGCCGCGCACAATCTCGGCCATAACAGCGCTGGTAAACAGCGTAAAGGCGATGGTCGAAATCACAATGTCCAAACCCTGCACCGTAAAGTAGATAAACAGGATCCACAGTAGGTTCGGCGTACAGCGGAACAGCTCGATATAGGCGCTCACCAAAATACGGAACGGGCGGGGCGCATAGCTTTTAACAAGCGCCAGCACCGTGCCAAAGATGAGCGAGAAAAAGATCGACAGCGCCGAGATCTCGATTGTCTTAACAAAGCCGCCCCAGATGTAGAGCAGGTTGGTCGCGTTGAAGATTTCCATGCGCTAGGCCTCCTCTACGTTGTCGAGCCCCAGCTCGGCCAGGCTCACGCCGCGCGGACGCTCCTTGGAGCGGCGCTCGAGCCACTGCACCAGCATGGCGAGCGGGAAGCAGATGATGAAGTACATAAGGCAGCAGACGATGTATCCCTGCAGGTAACCGTACAGACTCACAAAGTTGTCGGAACGGTACATAAGGTCGCCGCCGGCCACAAGCGCCAGCACCGACGTGTTCTTGACCAGGTTGAGCGCCTGGTTACACAGCGGCGGCAGAATGATCTTGAACGTCTGGGGCAGCACGATGTACCAGTAGGCCTGCGCACGGGTGAAACCCTGGCTCTGGGCCGCCTCCATCTGACCGCGCGGAACCGCCTCGATACCAGTGCGGATGACCTCCGAAATGTAGGCCGCGTGATACAGGCCCACACCCAAGAAGCCCAACACGAACGGCGCGATGCGCACCGGCTGGTCGGCACCGGTTATGGCCTGCAAAAACTGCGGACCGGCCATGTACATAAAGAGCACCTGTACGGGCAACGGGGTGTTCTGGTAAAACTCCACGTACACGCGGCTTATAGCACGCAGCACACGCGAACGGGTGGTAGAGAACACGCCCAGCAGCGTGCCCAGTACCAGCGACAGCAGCAGACCGGCAACGACCACCTGTAGCGTCACGCCAAAGCCCTCCCAGAAGGGCCCCATGTTTTGAAATGTCGTCGACCAACGGTCGGCGTCAAATAATCCTTCGAGCATTTGATTCCTTCCTTGGACGATACGCCTATACAAGACCCCAGGTCTTGACCTCTTGGTCGAGCCAGCCATCGGCCAGGCGATCGCAAATCACCTGATCGACCACGGCCGAAAGGTCGCAGCCCTTCTTGGTCGCCACGCCGTAGCCCTGCTCGCCAAACTTGACCTCGGGCTGCAACAGCTCGACGGTCTCGTTCATGTAACCGGCCAGCGTGGAGCGATCCATGGCAAAGACGTCGATATTGCCGGCGTCGAGCGAACTCTTGATGATGGGGTAGCCGCTAAATGCCCTAAACTCGGGCTTACAGCTAAAGCCGTTGTCCTTGATCATCTGCTCGATCAGGCCCTGCGTGGTAGCACCCTGGCTCACGCCAATGACCTTGCCGTCCAGGTCCTCAATCGAGGTAAAGCCCGAACGCTTCTTGACCATGAGTCCCACGTAGTCGGTGCGGTACGGCGTCGAGAAATCCCAGCTCTTCTTGCGCTCGTCGGTGATGGTGTAGGTCGCCGCGACCACATCGAGCTGGCCGTTATCGATCAGCGGGCCGCGCGTCTTGGGCGTTACGTCGGTAAACTCGACAAGCTCCTGGGAACGGGCCTCCTTGTAGCTCACGCCAAAGACGGCAGCGGCGATCTGGTAGCACAAATCGACCTCCATGCCCTCAAAGCGGCCCTTGGCGGTGTCGTAGTAGCCGTAGCCGGGAACGTCCTTCTTAACGCCGGCATTCAGATGGCCACGCGACTTGATGGCCGCAAGCTTGGACCCCTTGTCGGAGCTCTCGCCGCTGGTGGAGGTGCCGCAACCGGCAAGCGCGGTCCCCGTCAGCGCAAGCATGCCGGCGCCAGCCAGCTGCAAAAAGTGACGGCGCGACACGGCCGCCCTCGTCATATCCGTCATGTCCATCACCGCGCCTAGTGCAGAATCTTGGACAGGAACTCGCGGCAGCGCGGGTTCTCGGGGTTATCGAAGAAGTGTTCGGGCGTGCCCTCCTCCAGAATGCGGCCGTCCTCCATAAAGATGACACGGTCGGCCACCTGACGCGCAAAGCCCATCTCGTGCGTCACGCAGATCATGGTGATGTCCTCCTGCGCGAGCTCAATCATAACGTCCAGAACCTCCTGGACCATCTCGGGGTCGAGCGCCGAAGTCGGCTCGTCAAACAGGATGATGGGCTGCTTGGTGCACAGGGCACGGGCGATGGCGATGCGTTGCTGCTGACCGCCCGAGAGATTCTGCGGATACTCGCCAGCCTTATGCGCCATGCCAACGCGCTTGAGCGCGGCGATGGCGACCTCGGTCGCCTCCTCCTTGCTCTTCTTTTGCAGCTTGATGGGCGCGAGCGTCAGGTTGCCCAGCACAGTCATGTTGGGATACAGGTTGAACTGCTGAAACACCATGGAGCTATACTTGCGAGCCATCTCCAGGTGATTCTTTTTGGTGAGCGGCGTACCGTCGATGACGACCTCGCCCGACGTGGGCTCCTCCAGATAATCGACGCAACGGATGAGCGTCGACTTACCCGAGCCGGAAGGCCCGATCATTACGAGCTTCTCGCCGCGTTTGACGGTGAGATTGATATCTTTGAGCACATGCAGGTCGCCAAAGTACTTGTTGAGATGCTTGATCTCGATCATGTCTGCCATGAATGTCCCTTCCCTGCGTTTACACGAGTTGAACTATTGTACGGAAAGAATCACGTTTCCGCAGCCCACACTACATTCCCGTAAAGAACCCGCAACCTTCCACCCACTCATTGGGGACAGGCTTAAATGAGTACCCACCCATTGGGGCACTCATTTAAGCCTGTCCCCAATGAGTGCCCAGCCCAGCAAAAAGGGGCGCGACCGCAATGGTCACGCCCCCTCAGCCTCAACTGTGTACCACTCGGCCCCTACGCGAGCTTTGCGCCGACGATCTTTGCCGCGGCAGGCTTATCAAAGTTGCCGCCGGTGGCCTTGCCGAGTGCGCCCATAACCTGGCCCATCTGCTTCTTAGAGGTCGCGCCCAGCTCGGCGATGACCTGCTCGATCAAGGCCTCGAGCTCCTCGCCCGAAACCTGCGCGGGCAGCAGGCTCTCCAGAATCTTAACCTGCTCAGTCAGGTTGTCGGTACGCTCCTGGTCGGTACCGGCCTTAATGGACATCTCCAGCGTCTCGCTCGTCTGCTTAATCAGACGCTTGATCATGCTGTTGACGTCTTCCTCGGTCACATCGCGGCGCTCGTTAACCTCGATATTCTTCACCTCGGCCTTAACCTGGCGAATGATGGACAGGCGAACCTTGTCCTTGGCCTTCATGGCCGCGATCATTTCCTTCTGCAGCTCTTCGTTGGTCATCTGCAAATCCTCTCTAATAGCGTGAGCGGCGCTCGCGCGAGCACCGCCCCATGATTACTCAGTCGTCGACGAATCGTCGGTCGAGCTCTTGGTGACGCCCTTCAGACTCACGTTATAGGGTACGTCCTTGGGCATGGGGTTGACGGTAATGTCGGCGTCCTTCTTGTACTGCTCCAGCCACTCGCTGTATGCAGTACTGGCCGCCTGCGTCTTCACCACGTTGGAGACGTACTTCTTGATGTCCTTGGGCACCTGCTTAATGTCATCGACCTGATTATCGACATGGAAGTAGTCGGTGCACTTGATGATGTGATAACCATAGGTCGACTCGACGACGTCGCTCACATCGCCCTTGTTGAGCCCCTCGAGCGCCGCCTGGTAGCTGTCGACGAAGGTAGTGAGCTTGTCCCAGCCAACATCGCCCTTCTTGTCCTTGGAGCCGGTGTCATCGGAGTACTGCTCCACGGCGTCCTCAAAGCTCAACTCGCCGGAGTTGATCTTGTCCAGGCACTCCTGCGCCTTGGCCTTGGCGGCAGCTTTGTCCTCGTCGGAAGCGTCAGAATCGACCTTAATCAAGATATTCGACGAACGACGGGCATCGTTGTAGTTAGACAGGTTCTCGTTGATGTAATCGACAATCTCGCTGTCCTTGGGCTTGCTGGTGGGCGCCACGGCATCCTTGAGTTTCTGCTGCGCCAGACTCTCCTTGAGCGAGTCCTTGTAGGTGTCCTCGGTATAGCCGTAGGTCTTAAGCGTCTTCTTAAAGGCCTTGGCACCGCCCGCGCTCTTGCACGCGTCCTTCCAAGCCTTCTCGACCTCCTCGTCCGACACCGTCACGCCGTTTTCCTTCTGCGCTTGCTGAAGCAGAATCTGCTGCGTGTAGGAGTCGATGAGTTGCTTGCGGTACTTCTTGGGCGTGAGGTCGTTGTCGACCAGGTACTGTGCCCAGTCCTTGTCCTTGGTGTAGCCGTAGGACGTGCGCATGCTCATGATCTGCTTGGTCACGGTGTCCTCGGTGAGGTTGGTGCCGTTGATAGTGGCAGCCACGCCACCAGTAAGCTTATAGCCCGAGCTGGCACTTTCGGTCTGTGACATCAGGCCGGAGCACGCCATGGCCGAGACGGAAAGCAGCATCGCCAGCACGCCGATGACCACCAGGACAATCTTGACGGTCTTGGACACATAGGTCTTGCGCTGCTTCTTGCGAGAGCTGGAGGCGGCGCGGGACCGTTGCTCGGACGTCGGCGCGACCTCGGGGTTCTTTTTCTTATTTGCCATGTTTGGCCTTTCGCATCACGAATCGAACAAACGCCATTGTGTCACAACGCAGCCCCCGCGGCACACCTGGTGCATGGGGGATGGGTTAATCTGCACCATTTTGGTGCAAAGGGGACAAGTCTGGCAGGTTAATGCCAGGGCGCTCCTTTTCTGCCGGCAGTTAGGGACAGTCCCCAGGTGCCGGCTTAGCCCCACCTAGAAGTGGCGACGGATGGCGTCGACCATGCCCTGCGGCGTGGTCTGGCCAAGCACGTCGGCCGCGGCGCCGGCGTCCATAAAGATATTCATGAGCGCTTGCAGAGCCTCGACCTGGCCGCCCGGCTCGGCAATGCCCAGGTTGATGATGATCTGCGCCGGCACCGGGGCGCCCATGCCCGCCATCGCGTTGAACGTCACGGGCGCGGCGGGCTTTACCACCGCGATATAGGGCTTGGCCACAAATCCCGGATCGGTATGCGGAATGGCGATGTTTGCCGCCGGCATGGCGAGACCCGTGGGATAGGCGTCCTCGCGCGTGCAGACGGCGTCAAGCCAACCGGGCGCAATGTAGCCGCGCGGGGCAAGCTCGCCCTCGAGCCGCGCAAACACCTCATCCGGCGTCGCACACTCCCAATCAAAAAACACCAGCTCGGGCGTAAACAGCGCTTCGTTATCCGCCATGCGCTCACTTCTCTCACCTAGTCATCGGGGACGTTCTTAAACGACTAGTCATTCAAGAACGTCCCCGATGACTACCAAAAACAAAAGGTGGTCACGCGCGCCTTGGCGCCAATGACCACCCTGACTACTCGGCTAAATTGTACTGTGCGCCGCTAGCCGCGAGGCGCATCAATTGCCACCTTGCCGCTCTCCAACACGTGAACGCGACCGTCGGCGAGCATTTGCACGACCTCGGGATACAGCACATGCTCGATCGCGTGGATGTGCTCCTCGAGCGTGTCGACGTCCCAGCCCTCCTCGACAGCCAGCGCACGCTGGGCGATGATGGGGCCGTTGTCGTAAATCTCGTTGGCAAAGTGCACGGTCACGCCGGTTACCTTGACGCCGCGAGCAAACGCATCGTCGATCGCATGGGCGCCGGTAAAGCTCGGCAGCAGCGCAGGGTGTAGGTTGACCACGCGATTGGGGAACGCCGCCAGCAGCGGCGTGTGCACCATGCGCATGTAACCGGCCATCACCACGTACTCGCAGCCGCGCTCGAGCAGCTCATGCGCGATGATCTCGTCAGCCGCGATGGGGTCGGCATAGACATCCTTGGACAGCGTGAGTGTCTGGATGTCCGCACGCTCGGCGCGCTGCAAGCCCTTGGCCGAAGGACGGCTCGACACCACAAGCTCAATCGAGGCGTTGAGCTTGCCGACGGCGATCAGGTCGATCAGCGCCTGCAGGTTGGTACCCGAACCGCTGATGAGCACGCCGATCTTGAGCGGCTCGGCCGTATCGGTGCCGGTCGGACGGGTGTAGGGCACAAAACCCAGACCCTCGGCAGCAGCCATCTGCTCGTTAGCGCTCATCGGAGTACACGACCTTACCGGAACCCTCGACGCACTCGCCCACGCGGAACGGCTTCTCGCCCAGAGCGACCAGGGCCTCGGTCACGGCAGCCTCGTCCTCGGGGGCGACAATCAGGCACAGGCCGACGCCCATGTTGAAGGTCTTGCATGCCTCGTTGGGCGCGAGCTCGGCCTGACGCGACACGTAGGTGATGACGGGCGGAACATCCCAGCC
>CABSYS010000065.1:0-7866 GCA_902482045.1 uncultured Collinsella sp. | reverse complement strand
GAGCTTGCCCGCGTGCACGACTCGCTCGCCGCGCTTTCGGCCCAGACGGCCATGTCCACGGCTCCGGCTCCCGCGATGGACGCTCCCGCTGTCGACCCGCTCGATCCCACGGGCGCGACCGGTCAGTTTATGCCCGACCCCTCTGACACCGGCTTCTTTACGCTGTCCGAGTCCGAGATGGTCCAGCAGGACCGCAAACAGGCCAAGGTTCGTCGTCGCCACCGCCACACGGGTCTTAAGATCTTCCTGGTGCTGCTTCTGCTTATCGTGATCGCCTCCGGCGGTCTTGGCTATGCTTATACGCGCGGCATGGGCTACCCCTCGCAGGAATCCGTCATCACCGACCTGTTCCAGGCTGCCGGTGACGGCGATACCGCCAAGGTCGAGTCCTGCCTGGCCTCGAGCCTGTCCGAGGATGCCAAGGCGATGATCATCTCCTCGATCCCGCAGGGCGCTACCGTCTCCATTGAGGGTATGGATCAGTCCATGACCGAGACCACCGCCAAGGTGAAGGCTTCGCTGTCCAAGGGCGGTGAGCAGGAGTACACCGTTAAATTCGTGCGCTCCGACAACCATATCGGTTGGGCCGTTTCCTCCTTCGATATCGATTTCTCGGCCGCTGACAACCAGTAGTGACCTTATGAGATTTGGCTCTGCCCGGCGCTTCACCGCAAGTGAGGTGCCGGGCTTGCGCTAGTATGATGGGCTAGTAGTTTTCCAGCAATCATCCAACACATCAGGAGTTGCGTTGTTTTCTTTGATGGATATGTTCTTCGGTAGCTATGCGGGCGATCTCGCCATCGACCTCGGCACCGCCAATACGCTTGTCTCCGTGCGCGGCAAGGGCATCGTCATTCGCGAGCCTTCCGTTGTCGCTATCGACAAGAACGATGAGCGCATCCTGGCAGTCGGCATCGAGGCCAAGCGTATGCTCGGCCGCACGCCCGGCAACATCGTGGCCGTTCGTCCCCTTAAGGACGGCGTCATCGCCGACTTCGATGTCACCGAGGCCATGCTTCGCTACTTTATCGATAAGGCTTCCGAGAAGCGCTATCCGTGGACTCCGCGTCCGCGCGTTGTCGTCTGCGTTCCCTCCGGTGTCACGTCGGTCGAGAAGCGCGCCGTCTTTGAGGCCACGATCCAGGCCGGCGCTCGCCAGGCCTACCTGATCGAGGAGCCCATGGCGGCTGCCATCGGCGCCGACCTACCCGTCGAGGAGCCCACGGGCTCCATGGTCATCGATATTGGCGGCGGCACCACCGAGGTCGCCGTTATCGCTATGGGCGGTATTGTCGTGTCGCAGTCCATCCGCATTGCCGGCGACGAGTTCGACCAGGCTATCCTCACCCATGTTCGCGATGCCTACAACCTGGCTATCGGCGAGCGCACGGCCGAGGACATCAAGATCAAGGTCGGCTCCGCCGTGCCGCTCAAGGACGAGCTCGATGTCGAAGTCAACGGCCGCGACGTGATCACCGGTCTGCCCAAGACCGTGCGCATCGAGAGCGAGGAGATTCGTCGCGCGCTCAACAAGCCGCTCGACGAGATGGCCAAGGCCGTCAAGGACGCACTCGACGCTACGCCTCCCGATCTTGCCTCGGACCTTATGTACTACGGCATTTTGCTGACTGGTGGCGGCGCGCTGCTGCGCGGTCTTGACGTGCGCCTGCGCGATGAGACCGGTGTTTCGGTCAACGTCAGCCCCACGGCGCTCGATAACGTCGTAAACGGCTGCGCCCGCGTGCTCGAGGCCAACGCCTTTGACGGTGGCTTCGTCCAAACCAATGCTTAATTTCCAAAAGGTGGATTCCATTTGGCACGATCTTCGGGTTTCTCTCCAAATCTGAATACCAAGCGACAATCAACGGGTATGCGCCCGTTGATTGTTTTCAGCCTGATTTCGGTGTTGCTGCTCACGTTTTATATCCGTGAGGGCGAGGCCGGGCCGATTCATGCCGTGCGCTCGGGCGTGACGACGATTACCTCGCCGGTGCGCTTTGTGGGCTCGGCCGTGGCGGCTCCCTTCAATGCGATCGGCAACGTGTTCTCCAACCTCACGGCTTCGCAGGAGTCGCTCGACGACCTCAAGAAGCAAAACGAGGTGCTGACCTCTAAGGTCGCCGAGCTTTCCGAGGCTCAAAAGACTGCCGAGCGCCTGGAAGGCCTGGTCGGGCTGCAATCGACCTACAACCTTAAGTCGACCGCCGCTCGTATTGTCGGTGCGTCGGGCGATGCCTGGACCTCGACCGTTACCATCGACAAGGGCTCTGCCGACGGCCTTACCATCAACATGCCCGTGACGAGTTCTGCCGGTGTTATCGGGCAGATTATCGAGGTATCGGCCAAGACCTCTACCGTACGCCTGATTGGCGACGAGAACTCGGGCGTGTCCGCCATGGTGCAGGATACGCGCGCCCAGGGTATGCTGCAGGGCCAGCCCGATGGCACCCTGCGCCTTGAGTATGTGAGCGTCGACTCCGACGTCAAAGTGGGCGACATCATCGTGACCTCTGGCATTGGCGGCGTGTTCCCCAAGGGCCTGCCGCTCGGCACCGTCTCCTCGGTGGAGAAGTCGGCCAACGATGTGTATTACACCATCGTGGTGCGCGCTCAGACCACGGCCGAGAACAACGAGGAAGTGCTGGTCATTACCTCGCTGACCGACGAACAGTCGGCCTCGGATGAGGACGTGAGCACCGCTAATAACACGCCGCAGGGAACGTCGCGCGATGCTGCGACCAAGACGAAGGACGAGAGCTCGGATGACAGTTCCGACACGTCCGAGACGACCGATTCCGGCTCGAGCGAATAGGGGGCATGTCCATGGATCTACACGAGCAGGGGATGAGCTCCCGCACGTTTGTGATCGCCGCCATCGTGTGCGTGCTGCTGCAGGCAGGCCTGGCACCGCAGATCTCCATTGCGGGCGGTCGCGTCAACTTTATGATTATCCTGGTATGCCTGAGCGTGTTCTCGGGCGATCCCACGCGGGCTGTCGTCTGCGGTTTTTGCAGCGGTCTGTTCTATGATCTTTCCGCCGCCGTTCCGGTGGGCGTTATGTCGCTGCTGTTGACGGTGGGCAGTTTTGCCCTGGTGCACAGCGCTGCCGGTCAGACGAGCGGCTCCACGAGCGCGCGCGGTATTACCGTGGGCGCCTTCGCGCTTGCCATCAACGTGGTCTACAGCATCATCTTGCTGTTTATGGGTCTGGAGACGAGCTTTGTGGTGGCTGTTTTTGGACACGCCCTGCCGTCTTCGATCCTGACGGGTCTGGTTGCCATTCCGTTTTTGATGTCCGGCGTCGTGCCGCAGTCTGGTTACGGATTCTCCGCACGCGGTGGTCATCAGACGGGCATGCGCTTTAAGCCCAAGACCCGCAAACTCAAATAGGGGAGGCTCATAGATGTCTTCCCAGATGACGGTTATCATCGCCGGTATCGTGCTGGTCGTGGCCATTGTGGTCGCGCTGGTCATCATGCGTCGCGGCGATTCCCGTTTTACCTACGATACGCAGCATGGAACGGCCCCGCGCGCCACCGAGGGCGAGGGCAATACCGCCGCGACCGCCTTCAAGGGTCGCTTCTCCATCCTCACCGCCGGGGTGGGCGCGATGTTTGCCGCGCTCGCCGTCAAGCTGTGGGGCATGCAGATGGTCTCGTCGGACTACTACGACAAGCAGGCCAAGAGCAACCAGACCCGTACTGTCACTACGCCGGCTGTGCGCGGACGAATCCTTGATCGCAATGGCGTGGCACTTGTGCAAAACCGTCCCTCACTTGCCGTCGTCGCCTATCGCGATCTGGCTGATGACACCGTGCTGGTGCATCACCTCGCGAATGTGCTCGGAATGCCCTACGTCGCGGTTCTGCGCAACATTCAGGACAATTCTGAGGGCGCCCAGAGCCTACATACCATCGCGACGGACGTGCGCCGCTCCACGGTTGCCTATATCAAGGAGCATGCCGGCGAGTTCCCGGGCGTGAAGATTGCCGAGCGTACCGAGCGCCAGTACCCGTACGGCGAGACGGCTTGTCACATTTTGGGCTATACCGGCACCATTACCTCCGAGCAGCTCGAGGCACAGAACAAGAAGGCTTCGGGCGATAACGATAGCGCCGCCGGTCAGATTACGTACCAGTCGGGTGATATCGTGGGCCAGGCGGGCGTCGAGAGCTACTACGAGAACTTGCTGCAGGGTATTCGCGGCGAGCAGACGGTTAAGGTCGATGCCTCGGGCAATGTGACCGGACAGGCCGGCGCCGTGCCCGCCAAGGCCGGCTCCGACATTAAGCTCACGCTTGACCTCAAGATTCAGCAAGCCTGCGAGACGGCGCTTGCAAGTGCCATTGAGCTCGCTAAGACCACAGGCCATAGCGACGCCGGCAACGGTGCCGTGGTGTGCCTCGACCCCAATAACGGCGAGATTCTGGGCATGGCCAGCGAGCCCAAGTTCGATCCTTCGGTGTTTATCGGCGGCGTCTCCAACGATGTTTGGACCGAGCTCAACGATGACGAGGGTTCGCATCCGCTACTCAACCGCGCCATTAGCGGCCAGTACATGTCGGCTTCGACCATTAAGCCTCTCTCGGCCTTGGCGGGCCTTGAGTTTGGAACGTACACGTCGAGTCAGACGACCAACTGCACGGGATATTGGACCGGCTTGGGCAAATCTTGGGGAAAATACTGCTGGCTGCACTCCGGCCACGGCACGATGACGCTGCAGTCCGGTATCGCCAACTCCTGCGACCCCGTGTTCTACGATATGGGCAAGGCGTTTTTCTACAACGACCAGCATCCCGAGGGCCTGCAGGAGGTCTTTCGTCGCTGGGGCCTGGGCAAGACCTGCGGCATCGACCTGCCGAGTGAGGGCATGGGCCGTATTCCCGACGCCGAGTGGAAAGAGTCTTACTTTACCGACGCATCTGCCGAGGACCGCAAGTGGAATGCCGGCGATATGACCAACATTGCCATCGGCCAGGGCGACATCCTGGTGACACCGCTGCAGATGGCCTGTGCCTATATGGGCATTGCCAACGGCGGCAAGCAGTATGTGCCGCATGTGTTTTTGTCGGCGGTGTCGCGCGATGGCGACGGTGACGCCTACAAGTACAACGGCAAGGGCAAGAAGAAGCGCCTGGAGGCCAAGATCAACAGCGATTCGGATTTGGCTCTCGTTCGCAACGGCATGCACGATGTGATTTACTCCGCATCGACTTCGACCGCCGCGCACTTTAACTCCCTGACCCCTACGGTCTACGGCAAGTCCGGCACGGGCGAGAAGAGCGGCGAGGACGATTACGCGTGGTTTTGCGCCTACGCGCCGGCCGATGACCCCAAGTACGTGATTGCCACCATCTTGGAGCAGGGCGGTGGCGGCTCCGATACCGCGTTGCACGTCGTGCGCGATGTTCTCGGTGCGATTTATGACGAGCCCGACACGTCGACGGCCACGGGCGATTCCTCGGTTCGATAGGAGGTTGCGATGGACTTTTCGCCGGCGGACCTGTTCCGCTCAACCAAAACCGGCTCTCGTAGCAGCCTGGACCGCGTTAACAAGCAGCTCTCGGCCTCGCGCGGCACGTTCCGCCAGAAGGTACACATCGGCGTGCTGCTGGCTACCGTCGCGCTCGTTGCCTATGGCGCCATCATCATTTGGTCGGCGTCGCAGTTTAAGGCCGATGCCTCTTTCTCGCGCCACCTGCTGGGTATCGGTATTGGCGCGGTTCTGGCGGTACTCGTCTGGCGCACCGACCTACGCGGCATTTCCAACTTTTCGACGGCCCTGCTCGTCATCGATCTCATCGTGATCTTCTCGCCTAAGATTCCGGGCCTGTCCTATACGGGCGGTCTGGGCATGACGGGCTGGATCAAGATTCCCGGTATCGGCTTGACATTCCAGCCGGTTGAGCTTGCCAAGCTCATCACCATCTTCTTTATGGCCACGCTTGGCTCGCAGTACAACGGGCGTATCGATACCGTTCGCGACTACATTAAGCTCTGCGGCATGCTGTCCATTCCGTTTTTGGCCGTCGTCGCCATGGGCGACCTGGGCTCGGGTCTGGTCGTGCTGGTGTCGGGCGCAATCGTCATCTGCATGAGCGGTGCACGCCGCGAATGGGTGCTGTCGACCTTGGCCCTGCTGGTTGGTTTGATTGCGCTCATCTTGGCGCTCGACTCGGTCTTTGATTCGCTCCTTGGCCACGACGTGCTGATCAAGCAGTATCAGATGAACCGTCTGACAGTCTTCATCGACCCCGACAAAGCCGATTCGGATGATGCCTACAACCTGCAGCAGTCGCTCATTGCCGTCGGCTCGGGTGGCTTCTTTGGTAAGGGCCTGGGCCACGCGACTCAGTCGGCCGGTGGCTTTCTACCCGAGTTCCACACCGACTTCGTCTTCGCCTTCCTGTCCGAGACGTTCGGCTTCTGCGGCTCCTTTTTGCTCCTGTGCCTCTACGTGCTGCTGATCTTCTCGACGATTCGCGTCGCCTTTAAGTGCGAGTCGCTGTTTTTGCGTCTTTCGTGTGTGGGCATCGTTGGCATGTGGGCGTTCCAGACCTTCGAGAACATCGGCATGTGCATTGGCATGATGCCGATTACCGGTATTCCGCTGCCGTTTATTAGCTTCGGTTCGTCTTCGATGATGATTCAGCTGCTGACGGTGGGTATCGTACAATCCATATGGCGGCATCGTTCGGGCGCCGCGTAACCGCTGGAGGGGTTTGCCATGAAGATTCCCGTAGATAAGTTGACCAGCGCTTTTAAGATGGGCGCGTCTGTTAAGAAGGATTCCGATACACCGGTGCGTGTCTCGGTTTACCTTGATTCGACTGCGTCTCGCTTTTTGGTCGAGACGGTGCGCGATGCCTTTGTGCCGCAGACGACTTCGGGCATTGTGCGTGTTGATCGCCTGGGTGAGGACCGTATCGTTCCCAAGGCCGATACCGACGTGGTGCTGGTCCTCTCGTGCGGATCCGACCGCCTGGAGAGTGCCGTGCAGGAGCTCGTGATTGCCGGCGCGCCCGTGTGCGTGCTTGCCGAGTCCGCCGTCGAGGTGCCGTTCGTTGAGGAATCCACGCCCATGCTCGGCGTGGTGGCGGCGACCGATAAGACCTATCTGCTCGAGACGCTTGCCCGCTGGATCCTCGATCGTACGGACAAGGAGACGGCTTTTGCCGCCAACTTTGCCTTTATGCGCATCGCTGCGGCAAATCGCATCATCACCTCGTGCGCACTCACCAACATGGCGACGGGCGCCCTGGTGTTTTTGCCGGGTGCCGACTATCCCGTGATGGCGCTGGCGCAGGTGGGCATGCTCTTTGAGCTCGCTGCCGTCTTTGGACGCGGCATTAAGCCTGAGCGCGGCTACGAGGTCGCGGGCGTGCTTGCCGGCGGTCTTGTGATCCGAGCGGTCACCCGCGCACTTGTCAAGCAGACGCCGCATATTGGGTTTGCCGTCAAGGCGCTCACTGCCGCCGCGGGCACCTATGGCATGGGCCGCGCGCTCGTTTCGCTCTACGAGCGCGATGTCGACTACAGCCGTGCCAACGAGGTGGTCACTGCCACGTTCTCCCGCGTTCGCGATCTGGTGACCACGGTCGCGGGCGCTACCCGTCCTATGGCGTCCTATCAGGACGTATCAGATCTCGCTGCTTAGGGGTTTTCCGTTGCGCGTTGCATACCAAGACTGTTTTCATTTAATTGAGCCGTTGCTCGCCAAGGTCGAGAAGCCGAGTCGCTATATCGATCACGAGTGGGGCACGCTTTCCAAGGCCGATGCCGACTACCGTTGCTGCCTGATCTATCCGGATGTGTACGAGGTCGGTCTGCCCAACCAGGGTATCGCCATCCTCTACAACATCCTTA
>CABSYS010000064.1:0-7897 GCA_902482045.1 uncultured Collinsella sp. | reverse complement strand
AACAGGGGGTGCCGGCCGAGCGTTTGCTGACCTTTAAGATGGAATCTCTAGAGTATGCGGGGATTACAGATTACCTGACGTTTTATCGCATGGTTCGGGAGCGCGTTGACGGTGTCGATCGCCCCTACCTGTTCTTTGACGAGCTCCAGAATGTCGAGGGCTGGGAAAAGGCGGTTAACTCGCTCCGAATCGATTTGCCGTGCGATATCTATGTCACGGGCTCCAATGCCTTTTTGCTATCGAGCGAGCTTGCAACGCTTATCTCGGGCCGGTATATCGAGGTCAAGATGCAGCCGCTCACGTTTGGCGAGTATCTTGATTTTCGCTCGATTGATGCGGTCGTCGCCGAAGGGCTTGGCGAGAGGGCCGAGCTCGTTTCCAAGACGGGCGATCGCCTTAATTCAAACACCGTGCTCGAGCAGTACATAACCTATGGCGGCATGCCGTTTCTGGCTCATGACGAGCCGAGACGCGAACCGTGCCGCGACTACATCCGCAGCCTCTATCAGACGATTGTCGCGCGCGATATCCTATTGCGCGCGACGCGTAGAGGTCGCGGAGCTATCACCAAGCGCGACGTTCTCGAGCGGCTCTGTGCGTATCTGGCAGACAACATCTCCAATCAAACCTCGGTCAACAAAATCGTAGGGACGCTCAACGAATCATCGGGCGGTAAGACCAACGCATCGACGGTGTCGGCGTATATTGACGCTCTGGAAGAGACGTACCTGTTTACCAAGGTAAAAAGGTATGACGTCAAGGGGCGGGGGCTTCTCAAGACAGGCGGTAAATATTACATAGCCGATACGGGAATCCGCAGCTATCTTGACGGATATAGAGGCAGCGACAGCGGAAGGATGCTCGAGAACGTTATCTACAACCAGCTTGTCTTTGAAGGATACGAAGTGTTTTGCGGCCATCTGCGCGCGGGGGAAATCGACTTTGTCGCAATCGGCGAGGGATCGGACCGTAAATATATCCAGGTTACCGAACGGATCGATGCCGAGGCGACCAGAGAGCGTGAGCTGCGACCGCTCAAACTAAACACGCTGGGAAAAATCCCTGATTCGTACGAGAAGATCCTGATTGTCAGGGATGGTGAGCATCCAACAGACATCGACGGCATCAGAATCGTAGGGGCGGTCGATTTCTTGCTGAGAAACAAGATCGCCCACGGCTAAACGCAAAATGTGACAAAGGGACAGCCCCTTTGTCACATTCCATGCGAGCCGCCGTGCCATCTGGGGGTATAAGGCTGGCAAGTATTTATTTGCGAGGCCAAGGGGGCGCCCCGTATGGATATCGATAACTTTGAATGGTGGTATAGCGAGGGCGAGGCTCCGGACGAGGAGTGGGACGAGCCCGCGCCGCGTGACGTGTCGAGCGACGAGGACGAGACCGACAACGATGCCGTCGAGACGGACGCCGCCTCCGATGCCGCCGAGCCCCTGACCTTTGAACAGGCCTGGGCCCAGGCCGAGGCCGACGAGGCTAAGGCCGATGCCACGGCCACACTCGGTGAGCCGGCCGACATGTCCATCTCGCCGGCCAAGACCCCGCAGCCGCGCCATAACATCGACCCCGGCAGCACGGCATCCTTCAGCATACTCGACGTGCCCGCGCAGGGTGCTCAGGCGCCTGCGCCCACGCATCGCCCCGACCTGGCTCGCGAGGAAGACGCGGGCCGCCGCTCACCACTCGGTCCCATCCTCATCGCCTTCATGGCCGGCGTCATCGCTTGCTCGGCGATCGGAAATGTCTGGAGCCATGTGGAGCAACAGCGCAAAGATGCCGCCAAGGTCGAGATGTCTGTCGAGCAATCGCTCAGCCGCACGCGCTCGGTGCATGTGTCGATCGAGGTCAAGGACGGCGCGACGTGGGACACCGCCCGCGGCGACAGCCAGATGCTCATCCATATCGTGGGCCGCACACTCAGGGGGCAGGCGATTGACGAGTATCAATATGTCAACTCCGCTGGCGACGGCATCGAACTCAAGCCCGGCGACTACGAGCTCACGGTCGACGAGCCGCCCGTCGCCACCGATGGCACGCGCTTCCGCGCCTCAAAGCGCATGGTTCCCGTGAGCTTTAACTCGCAGGCGCCCGATACGGTCGACAGCACGCCGCAGGGCGGATTCGACCTTTACGCAATCGCTCAATAACTGCGCCTGCCGCTTCTCCTTGCCGCCAAGAGTGGCACAATAGCCCTCGACACTATTGTTTACTTTTGGAGGAAGTAGCATGTCCACCGTCACCACCATCAAGCGCGGCGGCCTTACCGCGGCCATCGATTCCATGGGAGCCCAGCTCACGAGCCTTGCCCTCGACGGCAACGAGTATCTGTGGCAGGGCGACCCGGCCTTTTGGGGCAAGCACGCGCCCATTCTGTTCCCCATCGTGGGATCGCTGCGCAACAACACAGCGACGTCTGCGGCTGGCACCTGCGAGATGCCGCGTCATGGCCTCGCGCGCATCGTCGAGCACAAGCTGGTCGAGGTCTCCGAGGACGGCTCGTCCGTCACCTACGAGATCACCGACACGCCTGAGTCGCTCAAGGCTTTCCCCTTCCACTTTAAGCTCAACATGACCTATGCCCTAACCGGCGACGCCACGCTCACGCAGACCTTTGCCGTCACCAACACCGGCGACGTGGACCTGCCGTTCTCGGTGGGCGGTCACCCTGCATTTAACGTGCCCGCCCCCGGTGCCGAGGACGAGACGTTCGAGGACTACGAGCTGGCATTTACCGAGGCTTGGACCAACGAGGCCCCCATCATCACGCCCGATGGTCTTATGACGTTCGAGGGCAGCTACAAGGCTCCCGATAACTCGGACGTGCTGCCCATCACGCACCGCAGCTTCGATAACGATGCCATCATGTTCACCGATACCCCGGGCTCCACGCTCACGCTGCGCGGCCGCAAGTCGGGCCACGGCGTCAAGATCGACTTTGAGGGCTTTAAGTACATCGGCGTGTGGTCTGCCGCCAACGACGCCCCGTTTGTGGCGCTCGAGCCCTGGACCGGTCACACCACCATGGACACCGAGGACGATGTCTTTGAGCACAAGGCCAACACCATCACGCTGGCCCCCGGCGCTACCGATAAGCGTAGCTTTAGCGTCACGTTGCTCTAGATGTGACAGAGGGACAGTCCCTTTGTCACATTCCCGTCCGCTAAGCCTCCCTGCCACATCCGGCAGGGAGGCTTTTTGGTAGGTAGTCATTGGGGACGTTCTTAAACGACTACTGTGTGTCTATTAATTTTTCGCGCACATGCCGCGCTGCTGGTTGAGGGCGTATATCCTGTCTTATTGTCAGTAACACAAAATAGGGAAGGCACCAGATGCAACCTCGGCAACAGCGCGGCATGCAGACCCAGCCGGTATGCAGCCGTCGCATCTTTTTGGGTAGCGCTCTCGCTGCGAGCGCTTCCGTCATCGCCGGCGCGCTCGCCGGCTGTCAGCGCCCGTCCACGCTCAAGGTGGTTCAGCCCACGACGGGCGGCGGTCGCGACGACCTGTCCGATTCCGTGATCGGCAAGGACAAGATCCGCATTGGCATGGAAGCGGCCTACGCCCCGTACAACTGGCAGGTTTCCGAAGCCAGTGAGTACACCATCCCCATCGACAACGTGCAGGGCGCCTATGCCGATGGCTACGACGTACAGATCGCCAAGATCGTCTGCAAGGCCCTCGGTGGCGAGCCCGTTGCCGTCAAGCAGAGCTTCTCGGGCCTTATCGATTCGCTCAACAACGGCCAGATCGACCTCATCATCGCCGGTATGAGCGCCACGCCCGAGCGCGAGGAGTCGGTCGGCTTTTCCGACCCGTACTTCATTGGCTACTTTGGCCTGTTCGTAAAAGAGGGTTCCCCCTACCAAAACGCCACCAAGCTTAGCGACTTTAGCGGTGCCACGGTGCTCGGCCAAAAGGACACCATGCTCGACACCGTCATCGACGAGATCCCGGGCGTTGTGCACAAGAACCCGGTCGATTCGGTTCCCACGGTGTTTTCGAACCTGCTGCAGGGCACGTGCGACGCCGTGACCTACAACACCGAGAACGAGAAGGGCTATATGGCCCAAAATCCCGGTATCGTCCCCATCCATTTTGCCGAGGGCGAGGGCTTTAAGCAGGAGGTCGCGGCAAACGTCGGCTGCCGCAAGGGCTCGGACAAGCTGCTTAAGCTCATCGACAAGACACTCAAGGGCATTAGCCAAGAGGAGCGCGACCAAATGTGGGACGCGTGCCTCGACCGTCAGCCGGCATAGGGAGGCAGCATGAAAACCGTCAATCGACTGGCCTCCTTTATCAAGGCCGACCACCGTTATGTGTATCTGGGCACGAGCGTTATCGCGGCACTCGGCCTGGCGTTTAGCCAGCGCAATCCCACACCGCTGAGCTTCTTGGCGCCTACGGGCGTGTTCCAAGACTGCCTCTGGGCAATCCTTTGGGCCTGGATTGTCGTGTCGGCGGCGGCGCTGGCCACCAAACTCATGCACTGGAGCGACTATCGCGAAACGTCGCCGTTTGCTTCCGAGCGCTTCCGTCGCGGCGCGCGCCTGGGCAGCTATGTCGTGGTCGCCATCGCGGCGATCTTCTTTATCGACCGTTGCGTCATGTCATTTATTGACCTGGTGCAGGTGAGCATTGTCTCGGACTCCAACCCCAGCGACTTTTTGTCGAGCCTGGTCTACATGACCTACAAGAGCGGCGACTTCTTTATCCGCGGCATCGAAATCACCATTGCGCTTGCGACCCTTGGTACCGTCATCGCCTTTTTCCTGGCGCTGCTCTTTGTGTTCCTGCGTATTCAGACGTTCGACCGCGTGGATAACGATCTCACGCGCTTCTTTAAGAGCATCGGCCGCGGCTTTGCGACCGTCTACTCTACCATCGTGCGCGGCACGCCCATGATGGTCCAGGGCCTGCTCATCTATTACGCGGGCTTCACCGTTTTGCGCGGCATGGGCTTCGAGACCGCCCAGGCCAACCAGATTTGGAGTACCTTCACCGCCGGTCTCGTCACCATCTCGCTCAACTCCACCGCCTACATGATGGAGGTCCTGCGCGGCGGTATCGAGTCCATCGATCCCGGCCAGGCCGAGGCGGCGCGCTCGCTGGGTCTGTCGCAGTGGCAGGCCATGCGCAAGGTCGTGTTCCCCCAGGGCATTAAAAACGCGATTCCGGCGCTCACCAACGAGCTCATCATCAACATCAAGGATTCGTCGGTGCTTTCGGTCATCGGCGTGTTCGACCTCATGTACGCCACCACCACCGTCGCCGGCGTGTACTACCGCCAGATGGAGGTCTACTGCGTGGCGCTCGTGGTTTACCTGATCCTGACGCTCGTGGCGAGCCGCCTGCTCGAGGCCTTTGGCAAAAAGCTCGGCGCCGAGGCCCCGGCAACGCTGCCCAGCTCCAACTAGGCTCAAGACGAGGAGAATCATCATGGCAGATACCGCCACTACCGGCACCGCGGCCGCCGCACAGACCAATGAGCCGCTTGTCCGCGTCGAGGGCCTGCGCAAGAGCTTTGGGTCGCTCGAGGTGCTCAAGGGCATCGACCTGTCCGTTAACCCCGGCGAGGTCGTCACCATTATCGGCGCTTCGGGCTCGGGCAAGTCGACCTTCCTGCGCTGCCTCAACCTGCTCGAGACCCCGGACGCGGGCCACATCTGGTTCCACGGCCAGGACCTTACGGCCGAGCGCTGCAATATCAATAAACTCCGCGAGGACATCGGCATGGTGTTCCAGGGCTTTAACCTGTTCAACAACATGGACGTGCTCGACAACTGCACGCTTGCGCCCGTCACGCTCAAAAAGATGAGCAAGGCCGAGGCCGAAAAGGTCGCGATGGAGCATCTGACGAGTGTGGGGCTCGAAAAGTTCGCGCACGCCGCTGTGGGTCGCCTGTCCGGTGGCCAAAAGCAGCGCGTGGCCATCGCGCGCGCCCTATGCATGAATCCGCAGATCATGCTGTTCGACGAGCCGACCTCCGCACTCGACCCCGAGATCGTGGGCGAGGTGCTCGAGGTCATGCGCAAGCTCGCGGCCGACGGCATGACCATGGTCGTCGTCACGCACGAGATGGCCTTTGCCCGCACCGTGTCCGACCGCGTGGTCTTTATGGACAAGGGCGTGGTGCTCGAGGATGCGGCACCGGCCGAGCTCTTCGGCAATCCCATACACCAGCGCACCCGCGAGTTCCTCTCGCGTTATCTCGAGGACAAATAACCGACCGCAAACGCTTACGTTGCAGGGCCGCTCCGGTGGGGCGGCCCTCGTCATCACAATCGAAAGGATGTCATGGCCGAGGTTTGGCGCTTCTTTGCGCATGAGGATGATTTTGCCGATTTGGACGAAGCTGGCGCGTGCGAACGCCTGGGCCGCGTGCTGTCGTTTTCGACCGTCTCGAGCATGGATGCCGAGGCGGTGGACTGGCAGCCCTTCGACGACCTGCGCGCCTATATGCAGCAGGCCTGGCCGCGCGTGTTTGCGGCGGGCGAGGTCGAGTTTGTCGACCATTCGCTGTTGGTGACGCTTAGCGGTTCCGACCCTGACCTCAAGCCCATTATGCTCATGGGCCACATGGATGTGGTTCCCGTGGCGCCGGGTACCGAGGCCGACTGGACGCACGACCCCTTTAGCGGGCACGTGGACGACACCTACATCTGGGGCCGTGGAGCGATCGACATGAAGGACCAGGTCGCAGGCATTCTCGAGGCTGTCGAGTATGCGCTGGCGCACGGTTGGGAGCATGAGCGCACGCTGCTCCTGGCCTTTGGCCAGGACGAGGAGACGACGCAGTACGGCGCAGGCGCCATCGGCCGCGCGCTCGAGGAGCGCGGTGTTGAGCTCGAGTTCCTGATCGACGAGGGCGACTGCCGCATCGTTTCGGATGCCGAGTACAGCGCGGGCGAGGGTTGGCTCATGCACGCCGACCTCGCGGAGAAGGGCTATGCCGACATTGTGCTCAAGACAAAGAGTGTGGGTGGACATTCTTCCAACCCCTACGGCGGCACGTCGCTTGAGGTGCTCAGCCGTGCCATCACCGCAATCTGCGATATCGAGTGGCCGACGCGCGTGACCGACTTGCTTGCCGCCCAGCTCGTCGAGCTGGGGCTCTACACGGCGGATGAAATTGCCGCCAACGGGGGCGCCATTGTCCGCGATTGCCTCGCCAGCAAGAAGCTCTATCCGCTGGTGACGACCACCTGCGCACCCACGCAGATCGAGGGTGGCAGCACCGGCGCCAACGTAATGCCGCAGGATATGTGGGCCAACATCAACTTCCGTATGCTCGAGGGCACGAGCGTGGCCGACGTTGTGGCGCGCTGCCGTGAGGCGGTTGCCGGGGCGGACCTTGCCGGTCGTGTCGAAGTGGAGCTAGGCCCCGGCAGCTCCGAACCCTCGCCGTCCCCGCGCATCGGTGGCCCCGGCCTCGAGGCGGTTCGCTCCATCGCCGCCCGCTATTTCCGTGATCCAAAGGGGACGGAGGAAAATGGATCATTCGAGCCAGTGGCAATTGTGCCCTCGACCGTGATCGGTGCGACCGATGCTGCCAACTACCAGCGCATTTGCCCTGAGTGCATTCGCTTCTCGGCCTTTGTGGTTGATGACGACGAGTGCGATCGCGGCGTCCACGGCACCAACGAGCGCATCACCCGCCGCGCCTACCTCCAGGGTATCCGCTTTTTCATCGCTCTGCTTCAAACGCTCTAATACGTGGCAAAGCGACAGCCCCTTTGTTAGCCGGTGGGGACGTTCTCAAACGACTAGCCGTTAAGGAACGTCTTCAACGGCTACGTCCACTCATTCCGTGCGGGTTATATGCAGGTTTGCCTGCGCACGCTATCATGTATGGGTTAGACCGCAACTATGTACCCCATACGCG
>CABSYS010000063.1:0-7921 GCA_902482045.1 uncultured Collinsella sp. | reverse complement strand
CGCCCGAGCCCACACTCACGTCCATCGACTTCGCGGGGGCCTGGTAGAGCTCGAACGTCACATCGCCCGAACCGACCTCGGCATTCAGGGTATCGGTCACGGTGCCCGTAAACTCAACGTCTCCAGAGTCCAAAGTCAGGTTGAGGTCATGACACGCAATGCCCGCGACCGTCAGGTCACCCGATCCCACATTCGCTGTAATGCCCACCATGTTATCGGCAACTTCGCGCGGCAGTTCGACGGTAACCGTGCGGTCAATGGCGCGCTCGTCATCGCAATCGAACTGGCGAATCTTGAGCGTAGAGCCCTTGATTTCGGCCAGGTTCTGGGTTGCCGCATCGAAGGCAACGGTCCCCGTTGCCACGCGACCGCTTTCAATTACGCGCACTGGCCCGCCGGAGACGTGTTTGACCTCGACCGTGCCCGACGTCACGTCCAAGTCAAGCGATGTGAACGCGTCGGCATCAAAGGTTTCGCTCGAAAGCTGCTGAGGCTGAGCGGAATAGTTACCGTCATCCAAAAGATTGCCCTCGCCCACCACATCGTCCATACCAGACAGGCCGGATACAACATCGTCGAGATCCCACGGGCCATCAAAATGAATCAATGTCCGCGAAACGCCAAAGACAAGCCCAACAATGAGCACAAACGCTCCGATGCCAACACCCAGGCATACCTTGGATTCATGCGAAAGCTTCATCATTCGTCACCCTCTTTGGCACATGGCTCAGCGGTGATCGTGGTAGCCACGTCAGCATCGGGTTCCGCAGAAGCATCCTTCCCCTGGGCCTTGATCGCCACCGACGCCGGACCAACCTGAATATCCCCGCGTGCCCAATCACCATCGAGCGTACGCGCCACCCAGTGATAGATGGGAATCGTAAAGAAGATCAGTGCGGCAAAGGGGCCGGCACCAAACAGGAACATCAGCAAAAAGAACAGCAGCCAGCACACGGCCCAATACGGGAACGACTGGAACGGGCCCTTCACCGGAGTCGAGCCAACCGCGGTGCCACTCGTCGCTTGCGCCGTAGCGGCATTGGCAGCCTGCGCACTCCAACTTGCCGCTTGCGCCGCCTTGGCGGCGGCGTCACTCGCCTGTGTTGCCGCCTCGGTAGCGCGCGCCGCCGCCTCATGGGTGCGAGCACGCTCTGCTGCCTCGGCCTCGCGCTGACGAGCGCGGTCCTCGTTCTCAAACTCGATATCGTCCTCGATCTCATCGCTCGGATTGAGCAGCTCGTCCAGACTCACACCATAGAGCTTGGCGAGCGAGATCAGGTTCTCGGTATCGGGCGAGCTCTCCGCGCGTTCCCATTTACTGACCGCCTGGCGCGACAGCCCCAGCTTTCGCGCCAGCCCTTCTTGGCTAAAACCCTTGCTGCGACGAAGGTCGGCGAGCCGCTGCGCAGTTTCTACATTCATGGTTCCTCCTATGTGATGCCAGCCGTGCCGCCGGACCGTTTTTGTTCTTAAGGCGCCTTGCACAGTTAAAAATCTATCCGCCACCGCCAAAAGCATGCCACCTATTCTAGTGAGATTTTTGACAACCGGCGGTTGCGGGCGCATATGATCTGCGGAAATGTGTCCAAACAAAGCAATGACCCGTAGCTTGGTTGTCCCCGTTGCGGCGTTAACGGTAGTATGGTCGTACTGTTTATTCCGCACCGCCAACGGAGGGAGTTCCGCGCCGTGAACCGCGATTTCGCCTCATCGCTCATCCAGCTCAACAACACGTTCTATCGCGAGCACTCCGCCTCCTTTTCCGATACGCGCCAGGCCCCGTGGCCCGGCTGGGTGCGCACCATGGACATCGCGCTCGGGCAGCTCGACGTCGCCACGATCGAGCATCCCGTCCGCGTCTTCGACCTCGCCTGCGGCAACATGCGATTCGAGAACTTTGCCGCCGGCGGCGCACTTGCCGCCAAGGGCGTCGACGGAGCAAACCCCTCGGCAGATGCCAGCTGCCCGTTTGAGTTCTATGGCGTCGACTCGTGCCAAGACCTGGCCATCGATGCACGCGGTCACGCCCTGCGCATTCCCAACCTGCACTTCCAGGAGCTCGATGTGCTCGACGCCCTTATGAAGCTCAACCCCGCCGAGACGCCCGACGTGCTTTTCGACGCCCCGCTCGCCGACATCTCGGTCTGCTTTGGCTTTATGCACCACGTGCCGTCGTGCGAGTATCGCGTACGCGTGCTCGACGCCCTGGTGCGTCAGACGCGCCCAGGTGGCATCATCGCCATCAGCTTTTGGGAGTTTATGAACGACGAGCGCATGGCGCGCAAGGCCGTTCGTGCCGAGGCCCGCGCCGAGCTCACCCCGCCGTTTGAGGGTTACGATTCGGCGCAGTTTGAAGCCGGCGACCACCTCATCGGCTGGCAAAACGACCGCCACGCCTACCGCTATTGCCATCACTTTGACGATCAGCAGATCACCGACCTGGTGCGCGGCGTCCGCACGTTCTACAAGAGCGGCGAGGTCCCCGTGCGCGAGCTTGAGCGTTTCCATGCTGACGGTCGCAGCGGCGAGCTCAACCGCTATGTGATTCTCAAGCGCCTGTAGGTATCGGCGACTCGCCGCCGAACCGCACCGCATCTTTCGGGCAAACTATGCCCACCCTTTTTCAACCCATTGACGGAACGCGCAGCTACGCGTTCCATATTTATGACCAAGGAGCCTCATGGGAGCCGTCCACGTTCGCACGCCTAAGAACTTTGTGCTCGAGGAGCGCTTGGAGCGCTACGCCGATGCGATTGAGACGAACCCCGAGGCATATGCCGGGGATTGGCGCGAGGCCTGCGCGCCAGTTGGCAGCAAGCCCTTCGAACACCTTCACCTGGATCTTGGCTGTGGCAAGGGAACGTACCTGGTAGAGCGCGCCACCCGCGAGCCGAACACGCTCTTTGTCGGTATGGACCAGGAGCCCATCTGCATCGCCTATGCCGCGCAGAAAATCTGTGAGCAGGAACTGACCAACGCACTCGTCCTGCCCCGAGGCGCCGCATCGCTGCCGCAGCTGTTTGCCGCAGGCGAGCTCGATGCCATCACCATCAACTTTCCCACGCCGCAGCCCAAGGCCAAGTACGCCAAAAAACGACTCGTCCATGTCGACCACCTAATGCTGTACCGTCCGCTCTTTGCAGCCGGCGCTACCGTCACGCTGCGCACTGACAGCAAGCCGTTGCGCGACTACGCCCTGGGGCAGTTTGCCGCGGCGGGCTACGACACACTTTGGGTAAGCGATGACGTGCGCCGCGACCATCCCGAGCATCCCGAGACCGAGTACGAGTGCCGCACGCGCGAGATGGGTGCTGTCGTCTACGGCATTTGTGCCACACCCGGCGCGCAGCCCAGCGATGAACAGCTTACGACGGGCCTCATGCAGGAGCAAAGCCTTGCCTGCTACCTGCCCGAAAACCTCGATGAGCTCACCTATGTACCTCTGGGCATGGAAGAGGCCGTCGAGAACTTTAAAAACCGCGCCCGCAAGGGCAAGAAGCGCTTACCGCAAGAGTCCTAGGGGCTTCTGATGGTCGCGACGTCGGCAAACAAGCGCGAATAGGCGCCGGCGAACGACCCTCAAGCCTAAGTGAGTAGACTTTTTTGCAATAGCCAAGCACAACCCGCATAGCGAAACATAAAACCGCAGGTAGAGCCCTTGTGCAAAAGCCATGTGCTCGAGATATCGCAAAAAGTCTACTCACTTAGCTGGCAACTGCACCAAACGGCTGGGCAGAACGCCCATTTCCTGCATTTTCTTGCCTGCGAACGCATCGATGCGACGCTACGCCATAATAGTTGGCGGACAAACGCGAGAGAAAGCAACCACATGGCACAGACCACGACAGATACTTCCGCCAGCACCGTTTCTGGCGCCGGCGCCGCCAGCTCGTTCTCGGGCGGCACGGGAACCGAAGCCGAATTCGGCTCGCTCGGCACGCTCTCCCCCACCTGGTGGGAGCCCGAGGATGGTAGCGAGCCCGAACCATGGCTCACGCCCGATCAGGCCTTCGAACGCTTCTTTGAATGGACAAGCGACCGCGGTATTGAGCTGTGGGACCACCAGGAAGAGGCCCTCATGGATCTAGCCGCCGGTGACCATGTCATTTTGGGAACACCGACCGGATCGGGTAAATCGCTCGTCGCGCTGGGAATGCTCTTTATGGGCATGGCGCAGGGCAAGCGCTGCTACTACACGGCTCCTATCAAGGCTCTGGTCAGTGAGAAGTTTTTCGACCTTGTGCAGGTGCTCGGCCGCGATAACGTCGGCATGATCACCGGCGACACGCACATCAACACCAAGGCGCCCGTCATCTGCTGCACGGCAGAAATCCTTGCCAACGACGCACTGCGCGAGGGCGAAGATGCCGATGTTGGCTGCGTCGCCATGGACGAGTTCCACTACTTTGCCGACCCCGATCGCGGTTGGGCCTGGCAGGTGCCACTGCTCGCCCTGCCTCACACGCAATTCATGCTCATGAGCGCCACGCTCGGCGATGTCACCGCGATCGCCGCCTCGCTCGAGGAACACACCGGCGCTACCTGCGACTTGATTGTCGATGCCCCACGCCCCGTGCCGCTGAGCTACGACTACGTGACGACCTCGCTCGAGGGCACCGTCGAGCTCGCGATGCGCCGCGGCGAGGCCCCGCTCTATATCGTGCACTTTAGCCAGGATGCCGCCCTTGCGACGGCGCAATCCCTCGCCAACTTTGGCATTGCCAGCAAGGAGCAGCGCGAGGCCATCAAGGAAGCGGCCAAGGGCACGAGCTTCTCGACGGCCTTCGGCAAGATCCTCAAGCGCCTGCTTGGATGCGGCGTCGGCGTGCACCACGCCGGTATGCTGCCGCGCTATCGCCTCCTGGTCGAGCGCCTGGCGCAGCAGGGCCTGCTGCCCGTCATTTGCGGCACCGATACACTCGGCGTCGGCATCAACGTACCCATCCACACCGTGGTCCTCACCGCGCTCACCAAGTTCGACGGCTACAAGATGCGTCGCCTGCGCGCCCGTGAGTTCCATCAGATCGCCGGTCGCGCAGGTCGCTCGGGCTTCGATACCGAGGGCATGGTCATTGCCGAGGCTCCGGAGCACGAGATCGAGAACGCCAAGCTCATGGCCAAGGCAGGCGACGATCCCAAGAAGCTCCGTAAAATTAAAAAGAAGAAGGCCCCCGAGGGCTTTGTCACCTGGAACAAGCAGACCTTTGAGCGCCTGATTGAGACGCAGCCCGAGACGCTCAAGCCGCGCCTTCGCATCACACACTCCATGGTGATTAGCGTGGTCGAGCAGGGCGGCGATGCCCGCGCCCGCGTGCACGACCTCATCGAGACGAGCCTGCAGACCCCCGAGGAAAAGGCCAAGCTCGAGGTTCGTGCCGACGAAATCTTCGCCACGCTCATCGATTCCGGCGTCGTCGTTCGCACCGAGGTGCCGCCCACACCCGACGCCCCGACTGGCGCCGCACCAGACATCGACTATGCACTGACGGTCGATCTGCCCGAGGACTTTGCGCTCGACCAGCCGCTCTCGCCGTTTTTGCTTGCCGCGCTGGAGCTGCTCGACCCCGAGAGCGAGACCTATACCATGGATCTGATCTCGATGGTCGAGGCAACGCTCGAGGATCCCAAGCAGGTGCTGCGTGCACAGGAGCGCGCCGCGCGCGACCGCGCGATGGCCGAAATGAAGGCTGACGGCGTCGAATATGAAGAACGCCTGGAGCGCATCCAGGATGTCACCTACGAAAAGCCGCTCGAGGATTTACTCGATGCCGCCTTCGACAAGTACTGTCAGGAAGTACCCTGGGCCAACGACTATCAGCTCTCGCCCAAGAGCGTTCTGCGCGACATGCTGGAGAGCGCGAGCGACTTTAAGGGCTATATCCAAAAGCTCGGCATCGCCCGCTCCGAGGGCATTCTGCTGCGCTACTTAGCCGAGGCCTACCGTTCCCTCGATCGCACCGTGCCCATTGAGAAGCGCGATGAGCGCTTGCGTGACATTATCTCGTGGCTCGGCTTTGTGGTGCGCTCGGTCGACTCGAGCCTGGTGGACGAGTGGGAGAACGCCGGCAACCCCGCTGCACTCGACGCCACACCGCCGCAGGGCATCGACGAGGTCGTGGCCGACCGCCGCGGCTGCACGCTGCTGGTGCGCAACGCGCTCTTCCGCCGCGTGACCCTTGCGGCCCGTGGACACGTGCGCGATCTGGGCGAGCTCGACGAGGACTGGGGCATGAGCGAGGTCCGCTGGCAAAGGGCGCTCGACGCCTATCACGAGCAACACGAGGAAATCCTCACCGACGGAGATGCCCGCAGTGCCGCGATGTTTACCATCGACGAGAGCGACGAGAAGACCGATCACGTGTGGCACGTGCACCAGATTTTTGCCGACGATGATGGCGACCACGACTTTGGCATCATGGGCGATGTCGACCTGGATGCCACGCAAGATGGCGGCGAGGTCATCTTCAAAAACTACCGCGTCGGCTTTATTGAGGACCTGCTCGAGGGCTAGCCGAACATACTGGAACGAAACGGGGCCGTTGGCAATATCGCCAGCGGCCCCGTTTTTGCACTATACGCTATGCCTTACTCGGTAGCCTCGATCTCATACGAATCCGCCTCGGCGGGCTCATCGTTTGTCTCTGGCGCAGCCCCGCGCGCCTCGTCAAACGCCGCCTTCATGGTCTTGTTGCCCCACGTGAGCTTGCGAATGGTAAGATCGTCGGCTTTCTTGTTGGCTAGGCGCAGATTGTTCTCGGAGGACAGCAACGCCTCCTTGGTTTTCTGCAGATGGCTAATCGTCTTGTCGATCTCATCGATCGCCGTTTGGAACTTGCGGCTCGCAATCTCGTAGTTGCGACCGAAATCATTCTTGAACTTTTCCATCTTGGCTTCGAAATTCGTCACGTCGATATTCTGCTGTTTGTACTCCGCTAGCTCCTGCTTATAGCGCAGCGAACCCATGGCGGCGTTGCGAAGAAGCGTGATCATGGGAATGAAAAACTGCGGTCGGATCACGTACATCTTCTCGTAGCGATAGCTCACGTCCACGATGCCGGCGTTATAGAGCTCGCTCTCGGGCTCGAGCAGTGTGCAGAGCACCGCATACTCACAGCCTTTCTGGCGACGATCGTGATCGAGTTTCTTAAAGAAGTCCTCGTTTTTATGCTTGGTCGCGGTCTCATCGTTCTCGTTTTTCATCTCGAACATAATCGAAATGACCTCGTTGCCGCTCGCGTCGCACTCGCGGAAGATAAAGTCGCCCTTGGTACCCTCGGACGCATCGTTATCCTTCTCGAAGTACGCGTTAGGAAACGCCGTCATGCGCAAACGGTTAAACTCGGTCTCGCAGTGCTGTTCGAGCGACTCGCCCACCATCTTGGTGGACAGGCGGACCTTCATGTCCTTAAGGCGCTCGATCTCTTCATCCTTGTAGCGAATCAGGTCATCGCTCGCACGCTTGGCCTGCGCAAGCTCGAGCTCGTGTGCCGCCTTGGCTTGCTCCTCGCGAGAATCGCGCACCGCCAGCTCGCTCGTCAGTTTTGCACGTGCCTCATCGCGCTCTCGCTCCGCGGCGGCGACCGCCTCCGAAAGGTTCATTTTTGCCATCAGTTCCTGCTCGCGCAGTTGGGCGCGCAGGCCCTCGGCCTCTTGCTCAGACTGTGCCTTTGCGGCGGAAAGCTTCTCCTGTACCGTCGCGCGGTAGTCAGCAAGCGCGCGCTCGGCCTCGCTGCGAGCAGCATCAAGCTCACGCTGCGACTCGGCCGCGGCGGCGGCAAGCGCCATCTCCTGGGCCTTGTCCGCTGCGGAGAGCTTTGCCTGCAATTCGACAATCTGCGCATCGCGCGTGGCTAAATCATTTTGAACGGCATTGCGCACCGAAGCCTCGGCAAGCTTGGCTTCGTCATCCTTGCGTCCCAGC
>CABSYS010000062.1:0-8208 GCA_902482045.1 uncultured Collinsella sp. | reverse complement strand
GAGATGTGTATAAGAGACAGGGCATAGCCGTGCTTGATGGCGCGGAACGCCTCGCCCACGGCATGGGCCGAGGTCGCGCACGCAGTCACCACGGGCAGGGTCGGGCCTTTTGCCTTGTGGCGGATCGCGATATTGCCCGACGCCATGTTGGGAATCATCATCGCAATCATATAGGGCGATGCACGGCGAGGCCCCCGATCGGCAATCGTGTGGACGTTGTCGACGAGTGTCTGCATGCCGCCCACGCCTGAACCCACGTAGACGCCCAGGCGCTCGTGATCGATGGCGCCCTCGACATCAAAGCCCGCATCGTGCATGGCCTCGTCCGACGCTGCCAGGGCAAACTGAACGCAGGGGTCCAGGTGCTTGGCATCGTGCTTACCAAAGTAGTCGTTGCCGTCAAAGCCCTTGACCTCGGCCGCCACCTTAACGGCAAACGCATCGGTATCGAAGTGCGTGATCGGGCCGATGCCGCACGTGCCGGCGCACATGGCCGCCCAGGTGGCAAGCGCGGTGTTGCCGAGCGGCGACACGGCACCGATACCGGTGATTGCAACTCTCTGTTCCATCATGGTCTCCTCATCCAAGCCGTTGTTCGGCCCTGGTTTCTACATCGCCATTCCGCCGTCAACGCGTACGACCTCGCCCGTAATGTAGGCAGCCGCATCGCTCGCCAAAAAGCGCACCACGCCGGCCACTTCCTCGGGGCGCGCCATGCGCCTCAGGGGAATCTGCTCCTCGCACGCCGCGCGCACCTTCTCCGAGAGCTTTGCCGTCATATCCGTCTCGACAAACCCGGGGGCAACCGCGTTCACTCGTACGCCGCGGGGCGCAAGCTCGCGCGCCACCGCCTTGGTAAGCCCTATCACGCCCGCCTTGGAGGCAGCGTAGTTGGCCTGCCCGGCATTGCCCATCAGGCCCACAACCGAGCTCATGTTGATGACGCAACCGCCGCGCTGGCGCATAAAGGTCTTGGTGAGCGCGCGCGTCGTATTGAACGTGCCCTTGAGATTGACATCGAGCACGCGGTCGAAGGCATCGTCGCCCATACGCATGAGCAGGCCATCGCGGGTGATGCCGGCGTTGTTGACGAGCGCCCAAATGGAGCCAAAGTCGTTGAGGACCGTTTCCACGCACGCGTTGACGGCAGCGGGATCGGCCACGTCGCATTGATATGCGCGTGCCGTAGCGCCAGCCGCCTCGCAGGCTTCGCACGCCTCGCGCGCTGCATCGACACTACCGGCATAGACGACGGCGGTATCAAAGCCGTCCTCCGCCAGACCGACAGCGCAGGCGCGGCCGATACCCCGCGAGCCGCCCGTGACCAGTGCCACGCGACGTGAGTCGTTGCGCTCGAGCGCGCCGTTGTTCAAGTTGCCCATGTCATTCCTTTCGGGTTACAGCCCTGTGGACTATGCGAGCTCGTCGGCAATAGCTGCGACCTGCTCGGCCGTTTCGCACGAATACACGCGAACGTCGCTCAGCGTACGCTTGACCAGGCCCGACAGCGTTTTGCCGGGGCCGACCTCAATAAACGTGTCGATGCCCTGATCCTGCAGAGTATGCAGCGTGTCGACCCAGCGAACGGCATGGCTCACCTGGTTGGCCAGCACCTCCGATGCCGCCTGTGGGTCGGCCGGATAGGGTGCCGCCGCCATGTTTGCCATGACCGGAATCAGCAGCGGGGACGGCGCGTGACCGGCTTGGATATACGTCGCCAGCCCCTCAGTCGCCTCGGCCATATAGGGGCTATGAAATGCACCCGACACCGCGACTTTCATAGCGCGGCCGCCGGCCTCTTTTACTAGGACGTCGAGCTCCTGCAGTGCCTCGGGCGCTCCGGCAACAACCGTCTGCTGCGGGCTGTTGTAGTTGACCGGCCAGCAGTCCTCGCCGGCCTGCGCAGCCAGGTTCTCGACTTGCGCCGCATCGAGCTTGATGACGGCGCGCATGCCGCCGGGGTGACGCTCGGCCGCCGTGGCCATAAGCGCCGCGCGCTTACACACGAGCTCAAAACCCGCTCGTGTATCGAATGCCCCCGCAAAGGTGAGTGCAGCGACCTCGCCCAGCGAGAATCCCGCACAGGCGGCAGGCACCACGCCGCGCTCGCGCAGGGCGACGGCGACAGCCAAGTCGTGCACGAACACGCAAGGCTGCGTGTTCTCGGTCTGCGAGAGCTCCTCTTTCGAGGCGCTCCGGCACTGCTCGCTGGTCCCCGGGCGCACCTCATCGGCGATTGCAAACACCTCGGCAGCCGCCGGCGATGCTTCGATGAGGTCGACGCCCATCGCGGGGTGCTGGGCACCCTGACCGGCAAACAGAAACGCTACGCTACCCATGCGGACGCACCCTTCAGGACATGCTCGGCGCCATCGACCAGATTGTCGACGATCTCGCGTGCGCTCTGGCGCTCGTTGACCATGCCAGCAATCTGTCCGCACAAATACGAACCCTCTTCGTAATTACCGTCCTTTGCGGCTTTACGAAGCGCGCCCGTGCCCATGGCCCCGAGTTCCTCGGGGCTTGCGCCCGCCGCCTCGTTCTTGGCATACGCGTTGGTAAAGGGGCTCTTGAGAGCGCGAACCGGATGTCCCGTCGAGCGACCGGTCGCACGCGTCGACGTGTCGCCCGCCTTGAGCACCAGCTCTTTGTACTGTTCGGATACGGTGCACTCGTTTGCGACCAGAAAGCGTGTTCCCACCTGGACGCCGGCAGCGCCGAGCATAAAAGCGGCCGCCACGCCGCGGCCATCGGCGATGCCGCCAGCCGCAACCACGGGAATATCGACCGCATCGACAACCTGCGGGACAAGTGCCATCGTCGAGGTCTCGCCAATATGGCCGCCTGATTCGGTGCCCTCGGCAACCACGGCAGTGGCTCCGCGACGCGCCACGAGACGCGCCAGCGCCACCGAAGCCACGACGGGAATAACCTTGATGCCCGCCTCGTTCCACGCCTTCATGTACTTGGTGGGATTGCCGGCACCGGTCACCACAACGGGCACCTGCTCATCAATCACCACTTGTGCGACCTCGTCGACAAACGGGCTCATGAGCATAACGTTGACGCCAAAGGGCTTATCCGTCTTGACGCGCAGCTCGTGAATCTGATCGCGCAGCCAGTTTGCGTCGGCATTCATGGCCGCGATAATGCCTAAGCCGCCTGCCTCGGACACGGCAGATGCCAACGAGGCGTCGGCAATCCAGGCCATGCCACCCTGGAACACGGGCTTTTCGATTCCGAGCAAATCGCAGAGAGGAGACTTGAGCATCACTACTTCTCCAATGCCGCCTCGACCGTATCGACGAACTCGCCGACCGTCTTGGGGTTCTCCTCGGTATCGAGCTCAATGCCAAACTCGTCCTCGACGGCAACGAGGATCTCGACGGTACCCAGGCTGTCGAGGCCAATCTCCTCGAGCGTGGACTCGGGCTTCATCTCGACATCGTCAAGGCCGGCGGTCTCGCGGATAACGTCGCAAACGCGCTCGAAGGTCTTCTGATCTGCCATGGTAGTTCTCCTTTGTTTGTGCCCCAGGGGCGTTTTCATTTCCTATGTGCAACTACTTCCAGCGAAGTAGATAGCCACCTACATCCAAGCCGGCGCCAAATCCGACCAGGGCGATGGTGTCGTCCGCGTGCAGCGCGCCGGTATTTGCCAGTCGGTCGAGAGCAAGCGGAATGCAAGCGCTCGAGATGTTGCCGGTTTCACGCAACGTTCGGACCACACGGTCGTCCGGCACACCCAGGCGCTTGACCGCCTGGCTCAAGATTCGTTCGTTAGCCTGATGGAATACAAAGTGGTCGATGTCCTCGACCGCGATGCCCGCGTCGCAGGCGAGCTTGTTGACCGTGTTGCAGATGGCATTGACGCCAAACTTGAAGACGCGACGACCGTTCATGGAAAGCACGCTTTCGCGGTCCTGCGCCGTCTTATACGGCGAGGAGCCCGCCAATCCGGGGACACGCAATGTTTCGACGTCAGGCGACGTCGAGAGCTCAACAGCGAGGGGATTCTCTCCCTCAGCCCCTATGACCGCAGCGCCCGCACCATCGCCAAAGAGCACGCACGTGGCACGGTCGGTCCAGTCGAGCGCGCGCGTCATCTGCTCGGCGGCAACGACCAGCACGTGCTTGGCGCGACCGCGGGCGATATAGCCCTCGGCGACATCGAGCGCAAATACGAAGCCGGCACAAGCCGCCGAAACGTCGAAGGCAGGACATGTGGCACCCAGGCGCTCAGCAACGGCGCACGCTTCGGCGGGAACGAGATGATCGCCCGTCGTCGTCGAACAGACGATAAGATCCAGCTGATTCGCATCAATTCCGGACGTCCGGAGCGCTTGCTCGCTTGCTGCCACGGCAAGGTCGTCGAGCGACTCGGTGGTGCACGCATGGCGGCTCTTGATCCCCGTGCGGGTAAAAATCCACTCATCCGAGGTATCGAGGAACTCGGACAGCTCGTCATTGGAAACGCTGCGCTCGGGAAGCGCCGAGCCTGTTCCAAGAATCGTGAAACCCATCACTAACCTCCTTTGAGTTGTTGATGTGTTTACATCGACCAAGAGAGGATAGCGCATTTCAGTCGTTGTTGACGTGTTAACATTAAATTGTCCAAATGCGACAAAGGCTTCACATTGTGTCTACTTCTCGACACCATTGCGTTATTCACTTATTCATTAAGGAGGTAGCAGCCGTTATGGATGCCAAATTAACGATAGTCGACGTAACCGGATCGACCAACGATGACCTGCTCGAAGCAGGAAAACAAGGAGCGCCGCACGGCACGGGACTTGCCGCCCGCGCGCAAACGGCAGGACGCGGCAGACGCGGCCACAAGTGGGATTCAACCGCCGGCAACCTGTTGCTCTCGATTCTCCTGCGTCCACGTGTTGATCCCGCCAAGTACTCTGGTCTTGCCGCCGTCAGCGGCCTAGCGGTGCTCGAGGCGCTCGAAAAGCAGGGTCTTGCAAACGAGATTGGCCTCAAATGGCCCAACGACATGGTAGCGCGAGGACGCAAGCTCGGCGGCATTCTGGTCGAGGCGGCACGCGACAACAAAGGCATGCCCTTCGCCGTCTGCGGCATTGGCATCAACGTAAACTACACGCCCCAAGAGGTGCCCGATGGCGGTCTGGCGGCAATTGGCCTCTCAGACCTCAACGAGAATGTTCCCGCCGTCGATGTGCTGCTCAAGGAGGTCTATTACACCGTCGTAAACGCTGTGGACGCGTGGGCAGATCTGCTCGACGCCATGAAAGAAAACACTGGACCGCTCGCGCCCGTCCACGGCGAATATATCACTCACCTCAATTGGATCGGAGAGCACGTTATCGCCCGTTCCCCTGCCGGTGACGAGCTGGCACGCGGCATCTTTAAAACCGTCGATGCCTTTGGTCGCGCATGCATCGAAACGGAAGGCGGCTCGCGATCCTTCCATTTTGAGGAAGCATCGCTGCGTCCCTTGAGCGAATAGGGCGCTGCAGCCACCTACTCGGCAGCAATGCCCGGCAGTCCAAACCATTATTCAAAACAAAAGAGCCCCGCTACCAACATGGCAGCGGGGCTCTGTAAGCTATGAGCGATATCGCTTAGAGCTTGATGTCGATGTCGACGCCAGCGGGGAGGTCGAGACGCATGAGCGAATCAACGGTGCCCGAGGTGGGGTCAAGGATGTCGATGAGGCGCTTGTGGGTGCGCATCTCGAACTGCTCACGGGAGTCCTTGTTCACGTGCGGCGAGCGGATAACCGTGTACAGGTTGCGCTCGGTGGGCAGGGGGACAGGACCGGAAACGCGAGCGCCGGTCTTCTGAGCGGTCTCGACGATGAGCTTCGCGGACTGATCGACGACCTCGTGATCATAGCCCTTGAGGCGAATGCGGATCTTCTGGGTAGCCAACTTAAACCTCCAAAGAGTGCGAGAGATGTTCTCGCGGATTACGTAACAGGGAGCTCGAACTTAGGCGTTCTTGCTCATGACCTCGTCCACGATGGACTTGGGCGCGGGCTCATAAGAGTCGAACTGCATCGTGTAGGATGCACGGCCCTGGGTCTGGGAGCGAAGGTCGGTAGCGTAACCGAACATCTCGCCCAGCGGCACCTTGGCACGGATGAGCTTGCTGTTCTTGCGATCCTCCATGCCCTCGATCTTGCCGCGGCGACCGGAGAGGTTGCCCATAACGTCGCCCATGTACTGCTCGGGGGTCTCGACCTCGACAGCCATGATCGGTTCGAGCAGCTGCGGGTCGGACTTCTTGAGAGCGTCCTTGATAGCCATGGAACCGGCGATCTTGAAGGCGGCCTCGGAGGAGTCGACCTCATGGTAAGAACCGTCGAACAGGGTGACCTTAACGTCGAGGACCGGGAAGCCGGCGATAACACCGGTGTTCAGGGCCTCCTGGATGCCCTTGTCGATGGACGGGATGTACTCCTTGGGCACGACGCCGCCGACGATAGCGTTGACGAACTCGTAGCCGAAGCCCTCCTCCATCTTCTCGAGCTTGATGACGGCGTGGCCGTACTGACCGCGACCACCGGACTGACGGACGAACTTGCCCTCAGCCTTCTCGACGTCGTGACCAGCGGTCTCGCGGTAGGCAACCTGGGGCTTACCAACGTTAGCGTCAACCTTGAACTCACGGAGCAGACGGTCGACGATGATCTCGAGGTGCAGCTCGCCCATGCCGGCGATGATGGTCTGGCCGGTCTCGTGGTTGGTGGACACCTGGAAGGTCGGGTCCTCCTCGGCGAGCTTGGTCAGAGCCAGGGACATCTTGTCCTGCTCGGCCTTGGTCTTGGGCTCGATGGCAACGTCGATAACGGGCTTAGCGAACTCGATCTTCTCGAGGACGATCTCCTTGCCCTCGGCGCACAGGGTGTCACCGGTGGTGGAGTTCTTGAAGCCGACGCAAGCGACGATGTCGCCGGCAGCGGCGTCGTCACGGTCGATACGCTCGGCGGCGTTCATCTCGAGGATGCGGCCGAGACGCTCGCGCTGACCGTTGGAAGCGTTGACAACGTAGGAGCCGGACTCAGCGCGGCCGGAGTAAACGCGGACGTAGGTGAGCTTACCGACGAACGGGTCGGTCATGATCTTGAAGACCAGGCCGGAGAAGGGCTCGTCGAAGGAAGGATGACGCTGGATCTCCTCGCCGGTGTCCGGATCGGTACCGGTGACGGCCTCAACGTCGAGCGGGCTGGGCAGGTAGTCGACGACAGCGTCGAGCAGCTCCTGAACGCCCTTGTTCTTGTAAGCGGAGCCCACGAAGACGAGGTTGAGCTCGTTGGCCAAAACGCCCTTACGCAGAGCAGCCTTGAGCTCCTCGACGGTGAAGTCCTCCTCCATGAGGATCTTCTCCATGAGCTCGTCGTCAAAGCTGGCAGCAGCGTCGAGGAGCTCCTCGCGCTTGGTGGCAGCGATGTCGGCAAACTCAGCCGGGATCTCGTCCATCGGCTCGGGGTAGGTCATGCCCTTCTCGTCGGCCTTGAAGTCCCATGCAGTCATGGTGACCAGGTCGATGACGCCCCAGAAGTTGTCCTCGGCGCCCATCGGGACCTGAGCGGCCACGGCGTTGGCGTCGAGACGATCCTTCATGGTCTCGATAGCGTTGAAGAAGTCAGCGCCCACGCGGTCATACTTGTTGATGAAGGCGATACGGGGGACGTTGAAGGTAGAAGCCTGACGCCAAACGGTCTCAGACTGAGGCTGAACGCCGGCAACGGCGTCGAAGACGGCGACAGCGCCATCGAGGACGCGAAGGCAGCGCTCGACCTCGGCGGTGAAGTCAACGTGGCCCGGGGTGTCGATGATCTGGATGCGGTAGTCGGTACCGTCCTTCTTCCAGAAGCACGTGGTAGCAGCGGAGGTAATGGTTACGCCGCGCTCCTGCTCCTGAACCATCCAGTCCATGGTGGCAGCGCCCTCATGGACCTCACCAATCTTGTGGGTCTTACCGGTGTAGTAAAGAATACGCTCGGTCGTGGTGGTCTTACCGGCATCGATGTGAGCCATGATGCCGATGTTACGGGTATCGGAAAGCTTGTACTTAGGCTTAGCCATGTTAGTTCCTTACCTTAACTTACCAACGATAGTGAGAGAACGCGCGGTTGGCCTCGGCCATCTTGAAGACGTCCTCACGCTTCTTGACGGAAGCGCCCAGGCCGTTGGAAGCGTCGAGGATCTCGTTGGCAAGACGCTCGGCCATGGTC
>CABSYS010000061.1:0-8222 GCA_902482045.1 uncultured Collinsella sp. | reverse complement strand
CTGCTGCGCCTGTGTCCCTATCTGTCGGAAAACCTGCGCTCACCCATGGAGTGCATCATGCTCGCACTGTTTTCGCTTCCGTTTTCCTATGGCGGATTTGCCTGCGGTCCCTTTAAGACCGACTACAAGATCGAGTTCGATGACCGCGCGCAGGCAATCTCGGGGATGCCGCATGCAGTTTGCGATGCGTATCAGGAAGCGGCCCGGTTTGACCTGGAATACAACGGTGAACTGGGCCATTCTTCCCGGAGGGGACGTATCCATGATGAAAAACGCAACACGGGCTTGATTACTATGGGAATCGAGGTCGCGACGGTCAACAACGAAATGCTCTGCGACATGGAAGCGATGGAAGCGCTCGCATGGCGCATCCACCAGCGTATGCGAAAGCGGTACCGGAATCGTGTCGATGCCCGCAGGAAGAAGCAAGAGGCGCTATTTAACACGCTGCGGGCGTGTTTTGGGCTTAAGCCGGTCTAATTCGCGTCGAAAATAGGGGGTTAATCATATGCCCTGGCCAAAATATGGCAAATATGAGTACTGTCACTAAATCAGTAACAGCAAAATCAAGGAATTTAGGACTCGGAGGCGTCGTAAAGTAAGAAGATAATAAACAAATGTAGAATAACTTAGCATCAGGTTGGCGACACTGAGCGCAAAATCTGTCCGAGAGGTCAAAATTGTCTGCTACTAAACTGGTAACAGTACTCATACTTGCTATTTTTTGGCCACGGCACCCTGAGACGGGTACCCCGGAGCTCCCCGTAGGGGAGCTCCGGGCTTCATGAGGGCACGAATAGTCCGCTCCGACCTGCAAAATCTGTGCTCACGGTGCGAATGACGCCCCTAACCTTAAACTTTAGCTTGAACTTAGCTATAATGCGCTACGTTCCTGCCAGGCTGTGGTTGCGGACGGACGAAATGTCCATCCTAGTCCAAGACAGACGCGGTCAAAGGGATCCACGTAAGCGACCGCGTGCGCGCGGCGCGATCATGGCGCGTCCTAGATGTAAGCCGCACCGTCCGTTCTACTTTCTTTGGGGCAATACCGCCTCGCGGGCGAGCGGGCCAGTCGTGAAGGTGGCTACGGCCTCCCGAGCAAACACCCCGGTGCGCAAGTGTGGGGTCAAATACCAGGTCAGCTGGTGGGAACAACCCGTTATTCCGCGCAATGCACGGATTGTATACGACACAGAAGGCAGGGTAGTGGACATGGTGAGGGGCAGCTTGATGCACGCGGCTCGGTTAGGCGCTGGGACCGCGGCGGTCATTGCCGTATTGGGTTTGAGCGGATGCGCGTTCAACCCACTGTCCACGTTCATGACACCCACGATTGACCAGATCGAGCGCGAGACCGTTACCCCTACGGTGTCGGACGATGCCCTGGTCACTCCCGGTACCCTGACGGTTGCCCTCGATACCTCCGATGCCCCGCAGGCCATGCAGGGCGCCGATGGTAACCTCACGGGCTACGCAGTTGACGCTGCCCGCGCCCTTGCAAGTCGCATGGGCCTTAAGGTTGCCTTCGTCGATGCGTCTTCTGCCGATTCCGTGCTTGGTGACAAAAAGGCCGACATCTTCATTGGCGACATCAACTCCACGGATGGTGATGTCAGCACGCTTGGTACTTGCCTGTACGACGCTGCGGCAGTGTTCGGAAAGACGAGCGACGGCGAGTCGCTGAGCGTTTCCACCGAAACGCTTAACACCGCTACCCTGGGCGTTCAGACCTCCTCGGCCTCGCAGGAAGCGCTCGCCAAGCAGAGCATCACGGCCAATCAAAAGACCTTCTCCAACATCAACGAGTGCTTTGAGGCGCTCGAGTCCGGCGAGATCGACTACGTGATTTGCGACTCCACGGCCGGCGGCTACCTTGCGCGCCTGATGAGCCAGATCTCTTACGTCGGCGCGCTCGAGACGCCCTCGACGCTCGGCGTCGCGGGCCTCGCGGCCAACGATGAACTATGCCGTGCCGTGAGCGATGCCCTCGACGGTATCACGGTCGATGGCACGCTCGAGGCGGTCCACTCCGTCTGGTACGGCACGATGCCCTATGATCTCACCACCAAGACGGTCTCGGGCGCCGACGTGCAGTCGACCGAGACCGGATCCAGCGAGTCCGCATCCTCCGATTCGAGCAGCGAGGGTACAACCTCCGAGGATAAATCGTCCAGCCAGGAGGGCACTATCACCGACGACGACATTAACAAGCTCAATAGCTAGTTATTGCTAGGGGTGGCGTCTCCTATGCGCTAGGAGAGACGCCTCTTCACGGTTTCAACACGCATTGCCGGGCTTTCCCAACAGGGGAGCCCGGCTTTTTCGTTTCCATAAAACCAGCAGGTCAAGGACATTTTTTAGGTGCAAAACCAAAGTCGTCGTCGCCCTCCCATAGCGCACTTTGCCACAGAAAAGTGCGAGACTTCGGTATGCGGTATCAAGCAATCGTTATTCGGGTCTTTGGGAATCCGCGTGATTAAATGCACGGCAATGGGTACATAGCCAGTACAGTAAGTCCCCGAGGCAGATTGGAGCCACGTATGGATATCAAGGTTTCTGGACGCAAGACGACGGTAACCGATGCTCTGCGTGCGCATGTGGATGAGAAGATCGGCGAGGCGCTCAAGGTTTTCGATATCGAGCCCATGACGGTCGACGTCGTACTTCGTTATGAGAAGAACCCCTCGAACCCCAACCCGGCAATCGTCGAGGTTACGGTTCGTGCCCGCGGTTCGGTGATTCGCGTTGCCGAGCACGGTGCAGATATGTACGCCGCCATCGACCTCTCCGCCGATAAGGTCACCCGCCAGCTGCGCAAGTTCAAGACCAAGGTCGTGGACAACCGCCAGGGCGGTGCTAGCGCGGCGGATGTCGCACCGGTCGAGCGCGTCGAGGATCTGGCCGACCTGCTGCTGCCCGAGGAGGAGGACGACCTGCTCGTCCGCGAGAAGGTCATCGATGTCACCCCGATGACTGAGGAGCAGGCACTGGTGCAGACCGATCTGCTCGGCCACGACTTCTACGTGTTCGAGAACGCGACGACTGGCCTCATCAATGTGGTGTATCACCGTAAGAATGGTGGATATGGCATCATCAAGCCCCGCATCGAAACACTTGACGAGTAAAATACGTTAACTTGCATGAGTTAACGGTTGGCGGCCATCCCATGCGGGTGGCCGCCTTTTTACGTAAGGAGTCGCTTTGATGGACAAGGCCGCATCCGCCGGTCATTCGAACCGTTGCCGCATCGTCGTCGATACCTGCTGCGACTTTAGCCCCGAGGTCGCCGCGAACCTCGATGTCGATATCCTGGGTTTCCCCTTCATTATCGATGGCGAGGAGCGCACGGACGATATCTGGTCGAGCATGAGCCCTAAGGAGTTCTACGACCGCATGCGCGCCGGCGCTCGCGTGTCTACCTCCGCCGTGTCGCTCGGTCGCTATATCGAGTTCTTTACCGAGTGCGCCAAAGAGGGCACGCCCACGGTCTACCTGTGCTTTACCTCGGCGCTGTCGTCGAGCTACAACTCCGCGTGCCAGGCGGCGGACGCCGTGCGCGCCGAGTATCCCGATTTTGAGCTCTACGTGGTCGACAATGCTCTGCCCTGCGCGACCGGCGCGCTCTTGGCGCTCGAGGCCGTGCGTCAGCGTTCGGCGGGACTGACCGCCAAACAGCTGGTCGATTGGGCAAACGAGGCAAAGACCTATGTCCACGGCTACTTTACGCTCGAGAGCTTTGACGCACTGGCCGCCGGCGGCCGCATTCCGCCCGCGGCGGCACAGCTCACGGCAAAGCTCGATGTCAAGCCCGAGCTCTCCTACGACCTTGCCGGCTCGCTGTCGCTGATCGGCGTCAACCGCGGCCGCAAGAAGGCGCTCAAGTCCATCCTCAAGTCGTTCCGCGAGAACTACGTGCCCGATCGCACCATGCCCATCGCCATCATGACGGCCGATGCCGAGAAGGACGGTGATTGGCTCGAGGCCGTCATCCGCAAGGAGGAAGGCTGCGCCGACGTCACCATCATCCGTAGTTCCGTCGGTCCCACCATCGGCTCGCACGTGGGCCCCGGCATGGTGGCTTGCGCGTTTTGGGGCAAGAACCGCGCCGAGAAAGCCTCGCTTTCCGACCGCATCGCGCGCCGTGTGCGCGGTGAGTAGACAGGCGCTGCGGCTGCAAGTGCCCTCAAGTCACGGCCGAAACGCTGGCACCGAGTATTTAACCTGGTAACAACACCCAACCCAAAAGGAAAGGTTTCATGGCAAACAAGCTCTCCGTCGCATTTATCGGCACCGGAATCATGGGTGCCCCCATCGCCGGCCACATCCTGGACGCCGGCTATCCCGTCACGGTCAACAACCGCACCAAGTCCAAGGCCGCAGCGCTTATCGAGCGCGGCGCTGTCTGGGCCGATACGCCGGCAGATGCCGTGGCGAACGCCGACGTCGTCTTTACCATGGTGGGCTATCCCTCCGAGGTCGAGGAACTCTACCTGGCGGGCGACGGCCTGCTCGCATGCACTAAGCCGGGCGCGGTCTTGATCGACCTCACCACGAGCTCGCCCGAGCTCGCCCGTGACATTGCCGAGGCCGCCCAGGTTTCTGGTCGCATGGCGTTTGACTGCCCTGTCACCGGCGGCGAGTCGGGTGCTATCGCCGGCACGCTCACGGCTATCGTGGGCGCTACCGAGAACGACATCGCGCCGGTCCGCGATATCCTTTCCACCTTTGCGGCAAACATCTGCTGCTTCGACGGCGCCGGCAAGGGCCAGGCTGCCAAGCTCGCCAACCAGGTGTCGCTGGGCGCCTGCATGGTCGGCATGGCAGACGCCATGGCATTTGCCGAGCTGAGCGGCCTTGACCTGGAGAAGACCCGTCAGATGATCCTGGGCGGCACTGGTAAGTCCGGCGCCATGGAGAGCCTGGCTCCCAAGGCGCTCGACGGCGACTACAAACCCGGCTTTATGGTCGAGCACTTCATTAAGGACCTGCGCCTGGCTCTCGCCTATGCTGACGATCGCGAGCTCGCGCTGCCCGGCGCCGACGTCGCCTTTACGCTCTACGACATGCTCGACGCCATCGGTGGCGCCAAGCTGGGCACCCAGGCCATCACGGTCCTCTACAAGGAGGAGGCCGACGCCATCGCCGCCGGTCTGGACTGGTCGCAGTATCGTCCCGAGGAGCATGGCGCTCACGAGGACGGCTGCGGTTGCGGCGAGCACGGCGACGGCCACGAGTGCTGCTGCGGCCACCATCACGGGGAGTAGTGCCCATGAGCTGGACGTTCGTGGTGCTTGCGCTGGTGCTCTTTCTCTTTGCGATCTACATCGGCTTTTTGTGCGGCCAGTGGGCGTGCGAAAAGCGCGTGATCACCAAGCGCGACTACTGGATTGCCAACTTTGCAGGAGCGGCGGCAGTCGTCCTGCTGACCTGGGTGTTTTCACTGTTCCCGCTGGTGCAGTTTGCGCCGATTGGCTGGCTCGGCGGCTTTATCGCCGGCCTTAAGATGAGCTTTGGCGAGTCCGTCGGCCCATGGCGCAAGCACGACGAGGTTTTTAACGTCAACAAGGCTCATCGCGCCGCCGCCGACGCGGGCGACGCCGAGGAGCGCCGCCGTGCGCGTCGCAATGGCGCGGCCGACCGACAGCTCATTTCGGTCACCGATGACAGCAAGGGTGCTGGCAAGCACGCTAAAAATAGTAAGAAGAGGTAACTATGGCAGAAAACAAAGACGAACAGCTCACCGACGAGGAGCTGGCACAGCTCCAGCTGGCAGAGGAGAACGAGAACGCCGTCGACCGTCTGGTCAAGGAGCTCGGCTGCCCCACGCGCCGCATCCGCCAGTTTGCCGCCCGCGTGTTGCACCTGCTTGCCGAGCGCGATCCGCAGCGCGTCGTGCCCTGCGTGCCCGCGCTGATCGAGGCGCTCGACCGCCCCGAGGCGCAGACCCGCTGGGAGGCCCTCGATGCCCTGACGGCGCTCGCCACCACCTGCCCCGAGCAGCTGGGCGATGCCTTTGAGGGCGCCGAGACTGCACTGTTCGACGAGATCTCCTCCACGCTGCGCTATGCCGCCTTCCGCCTGCTGTGCGTGTGGGGTGCCACGAGCGTCGAGCGTTCGCGCGAGGCTTGGCCCATCCTGGACGAAGCCATCCAGTGCTACCACGGCGACCTTGAGTATCGCGACATGCTCGGTTGCCTGTACGAGTTTTGCCAGGGCGAGATCGACGCCGAGGTTGCCGAGAAGCTCGCGCTGCGCCTTAAGTTCGATGCCGAGAACGGTAAGGGCAGCTATCTCAAGGCCCGTTCGAGCGAGATTTGCGAAATGCTTGTTAAACGTTTTGGCCTGGATCTCTCCAAAAAGAAGAAGCGTGCTAGCGTTAAAAAATCTGACGACGCCGAAGACGAGGAGTAACAGATTATGGCGCACGATGTAGTCCTGATCCCCGGTGACGGTATCGGTCCCGAGATTACGCAGGCCATGCGCCGCGTGGTCGAGGCCACCGGTGTCCAGATCAACTGGAACGTCCAGGAGGCCGGTGCCGGCGTCATGGACGAGTTTGGCACGCCACTGCCCCAGCACGTGCTCGATGCGGTCGCCGAGACCAAGGTTGCCATCAAGGGCCCCATCACCACGCCGGTCGGTACGGGTTTCCGCAGCGTCAACGTGGCCCTGCGCAAACACTTCGACCTGTATGCCTGCGTGCGCCCCTGCCTGTCGCAGCCGGGCGACGGCTCGCGCTTCCGCGACGTCGACCTGGTCATCGTGCGCGAGAACACCGAGGACCTCTACGCCGGCATCGAGTTCGATGAGGGCGCTGCCGAGGTCGAGGAGCTCTCGCAGCTCGTCGAGCGCTCGGGCCAGAAGACCTTCGCTGCGGATTCCGCCATCTCAATCAAGCCGATCTCTATCGCCAAGAGCCGCCGTATTGTGGAGTATGCCTTTGAGTATGCCCGCCGCTGCGGCCGCAAAAAGGTGACGGGCGTGCATAAGGCCAACATCATGAAGGCGACCGACGGTCTGTTCCTGCGCGTTGCGCGCGAGGTGGCCGCCAACTATCCCGACATCGAGTTCAACGACAAGATTGTCGACGCCACCTGCATGGGCCTGGTCCAGAACCCCAACGACTTCGATGTCCTGGTGCTGCCCAACCTGTACGGCGACATCGTGAGCGACCTGTGCGCCGGCCTGGTGGGCGGCTTAGGGATGGCCCCCGGCTCCAACATCGGTGCCGACTGTGCCATCTTTGAGGCTACGCACGGCTCCGCGCCCGATATCGCGGGCAAGGATATCGCCAACCCCACGGCCGAGATCCTCTCTGCGGCCATGATGCTCGATCACCTGGGCGAGAACGACGCGGCCAATCGCATTCGCGCCGCCGTTTCTGCCACGCTCGACGAGGGTGAGCAGGTTACCGGCGACGTTCGTCGTGCCCAGACCGGCTCCGTTGAGGGCGCTGTGGGCACGCAGGCCTTTGCCGATGCCGTTATCGCGCACCTGGCCTAAGGCATGCAGACTGCAAACGCCTAAATAGTACTTAAGTGTTTGCGTATAACCTAAGAATCAATACGCCCGGCGCTCTGTCGGGCGTATTCTATTGCGGACTATGTTTCCTAACAAGGAGTAACTGATATGGGTCTGATTCAAAAGAAGGACGAGAAGGACGAGATCGACGGCATCCAGATCATCGAGCGCGGCGAAGGCCCCGACGGTGATGAGGAGGAGAAGATCGATCTGGTCGTCGGTACGTCTGCCGAGCACATTGCTGCCGGCACGACCGCCGAGGAGGAGGACGCTCGCCTGGAGGCAAAGATCGCCGCGGATGCAGCTGACGAGAACCTCATGCCCGAGGAACAGGACGAGGACGACGACTCCGACGCGGACGACCATGCATCAAAGCACAAGAAGACGATGATTGCCGCCTTTGTGGTTGCAGTCGTGATCGCTGCCGTGGTCGGCTTCTTTATCGGCAATGGCGGTTTTGGCATCGAATTCTTCGTCTCGCTCATTGTCGGCCTCGTGGTGATCGTACTGTTCTTTCGCCGTCAGCTTTCGATGGAACATCCCATGTTGCGCGTGCGGGTGCTTGCCAACAAGACCTTCTTGATGGGCACGATCATCGGCATGGTCGTGCAGGCGGCGCTCCTTTCCGTGGGTATCTTGCTGCCTATCTATCTGCTGTCTCTTATACACATCTCCGAGCCCACGAGACATGCGCAGATCTC
>CABSYS010000060.1:0-8251 GCA_902482045.1 uncultured Collinsella sp. | reverse complement strand
CAAAGGAAAGCACTTAATGTGCTTTCCGTCTTGCGCAGGACTGTAGAGCAGGAAAGTTCATATGCGCCGCCCGGCTCCCGCCGCTCTCGGGGGCATCTCTCAAGCAAAAACTGTCGTTGGGTAAAGTCCGAGGTCAGTGGCGTTTTATACCGAGAAATTCAAAAAAAGTTGAAAATTCATTACAAATTTGCGTTGACTTTAGGTAACTAAAGTTTCATACTCCTTTTCAACCACTGGGGGATGTGAACACGCACGGATCGTTCACATCATGATTGAAGAGGATTTCTCAGACATGTTCACGCATCAGCTAGACATTATCAGCGTAGTAATTATCTGATGCGGGTTAGCACATACAGCTAGCCCGTACGATAACGGGCGGCTGATGAAGATGAGGGCCGTCGAGCGCAACCGACGGCCCTCATTTTTTATGTCTGAGTAGTTCTTTTTAGAGGAGGAAATGTAATGAACGGAGTTTTGCTCATGGTTGTGGCCGCGGCGGTGCTCGCCTGCGGCTATCTGGGCTATGGCCGATGGCTGGCCAACAAGTGGGGCGTTGACAAAGAGGCCCTCACGCCGGCCAAGCGCATGAAGGACGGCAAGAGCTTCTCGCCTGTCTCCGCCTTCACCGCGTTCTCGCACCAGTTCAGCTCGATCTGCGGTGCCGGTCCTGTCACGGGTACGATCGTCGCCATGGCCTTTGGCTGGCTGCCCGTCGTGCTCTGGGTCCTCGTCGGCGGCATCTTCTTTGGCGCCGTCCACGACTTTGGTGCCCTGTACGCCTCGATGAAGAACAACGGCAAGTCGCTCGCTCAGCTCATCGAGAAGTACATCGGCAAGACCGGCCGTCGCCTGTTCCTGCTGTTCTGCTGGCTGTTCTGCATCATCGTCATCGCCGCCTTCACCGACATGGTCTGCAAGACGTTCATGTTCACCCCGGCCGTTGACGCTTCTGGCGCTGCTACCGGTGCCGTCGACTTCACCAAGTCCTATGCCGCCGGCTGCGCTGGTACCATCTCCATCCTGTTCACTTTCGTCGCTATCGCCTTTGGTTGGGCCCAGAAGAAGTTCAACCTCACCGGCGCTGCCGAGTTCGTCACCGGCGTGGTCCTCATGGTTCTCATGTTCGCCGTCGGTATGCAGTTCCCGGTCTACCTGGATAAGTTCCAGTGGTTCGCCGTCGTCATGGTCTACCTGGTCTTCGCTGGCGCTATGCCCATCCAGATGCTCAAGACCCCGCGTGACTACCTCACTTCCATCATGATGATCGTCATGATCGCCTGCGCTGTCCTCGGCATCGTTGTCCTGGGTGTCCACGGTCAGGCTACGATGACCGCTCCGGTCTTCACCGGCTTCTCTGGTGCCTCCGGCATGATGTTCCCGGTCCTGTTTGTCTCCGTTGCTTGCGGCGCTCTCTCCGGTTTCCACAGCCTCGTTTCTTCCGGTACTTCCTCTAAGCAGGTCGAGAAGGAGCAGGACGCCGTCAAGGTCGGTTACGGCGCTATGGTCGTCGAGTCCTTCGTTGGCATCCTTGCCATCATCGTCGCCGGCATCATGTTCTCCGATATGAACACCGCCGGTACCGGCGCCCTCAATGCTGGTGTCGCTTCCACCCCGTTCCAGATCTTCGCCGCTGGCATCTCCCGCGGCATGCAGGCCTTCGGTGTTGACGGCACGCTCGCTACTGTCTTCATGACCATGAACGTCTCCGCTCTGGCCCTGACCTCGCTCGACGCCGTCGCCCGCATCGCCCGCACCTCGTTCTCCGAGTTCTTTGCCCAGACCAACGACGCCCTGGCCATCGAGTCCAAGGCCGGCTACATGAAGGTCCTCGGCAACCCCTGGTTCGCCACGGTCGTCACCCTGCTTCCCGGTCTCGCCCTCGCTTTTGGTGGCTATGCCAACATCTGGCCGCTCTTTGGTGCTTCCAACCAGCTGCTCGGCGGCATGACCATGATCACCCTCGCCGTGTTCTGCAAGTGCACCGGCCGCAAGGGCTGGATGCTCTACGTGCCCGTCGCCTTCCTGCTCTGCTGCACCTTCACCTCGCTGGTCCAGAGCGCCATGGGCTGCATGGCCGCTGTCCAGGCCTACGGTTTCTTCGGCACCATCCCGGCTACCGCCACCACGGCCGCCGTCTCCGTCGCCGCCACCAAGGGCCTGCAGCTTGTCTTCGCCGTCCTGCTGATGGTCCTGGGCCTCATCGTCGCCGTTAACTGCCTCAAGGAGTTCTTCGGCAAGGAGGCCGGTTCCATGCCCGACGAGGAGCCCGAGTGGTCCGAGATGGGCAAGGCCGAGTATGGCCGCGCTGCTGCTGCCGAGGCTCCCACCGACGCCGAGGCTGCCAAGGCCTAGTCAGCTTGATGGGCTAGCCGTTCCATCCATATGACTCGGAAAGACCGGGTCCGCGACTTCGCGGGCTCGGTCTTTTTTCATGCAAAAGCGGGTGACGCTCGAGTGTTCTCGCAGATGTTTTGCGTGGATAAGGGCGCGCGTTGTACCATATAGACGTATATGTGTGCATATGAAAGGGGCCCCGTGGCCAAGACGGTATATTCCGATAACCAACAAAATGTCGATGCTCTGGCTGAGCGTCTGAGCGGACAAACGTCGCTTTCTGCCGAGCGGGCAAAGCTGATTGCCTACGACCTGCTTTGCCGCAAGGCACTCAAGATTAAGTCGAGCGCGCTGGCGCAGATTTTCCGCTCCGTCGATAAGGAATGTGACACCAAGGCGATGCGCGATGAGCTTATCGCGGCAAATATCGTGACCAAGATCGAGGGTAGCGGCATTAACGGGCGCCCGGCGTTCTATACCATCAATGCCGAGATCCGCGATGCCCAGGAGCAGCCTGCCGAGTCCGTCGAGGATTTTGTCGTCGAGGATTCCGCTGACGTGCCTGCTGTGGAAGAAGTTGCCCCGCGTGAGCATGTCGATACCGATGAGTTGCTCGATGAGAACGTCGTGCGTGCCTTTACGGCCAAGGCAGGACGCGGCGGTTTTGGCGGGGGCGGCAAGCGCGATGCACAGCGCCGCGCCCAGCAGGAGCGCTTCCGTCGCGCCGTTGCTCGAAAGGGCGAGACGGATGCCGAGGCTGTTGAGACCGAGGTTGCTGCCGAGTCGCAGAAGCCCACGAAGGAGCAAAAGCCCGTGGAGGCCCAAGAGCCCAAGCGTCGTCGCGGTGCTCACTTTAAGGCTGCAGCGCAGGATGCTGCGCGTGGGGTTGAAGAGTCTTCTGAGGTTGCAGACGATGTTGAGGAGTCTGCCAAGAGGGCTCCGGGTTCGTGTCGTCCCGGCCGCGGTTTTGCGGGACGCGCGTATCCCGTAAAGCATCAGGAGAAGGGCGAGTCGGTTTCGACCACCCAGGACGAGAAGGCCGTTGAGCCGGAGGCTCGCGAGCAGAAGCCTGTTGAGCCGCAGCTTGAGGTTGATGCCGAGGCCAAGGGCCAGCAGCCTATTGATGAGCAGACGGAGCAAGGCGCGTCGAGCAAGCCTCGCCGCCGTCGCCATCGTGGGGGCCGCTGTTCCCATGCCGAGACTGCAGCCGAGAGGACCACGCCGCAGGACGAGGATCCGAAGGCCGAGGTTTCTTCGGGGCAGCCTAAGCGCCAGCCGGCGAAGGAGAGCAAGTCCGTTCGTCCGCAGAAGCAGGCGTCTATGCCGAAGCACGAGCGCAATTCCCAGGGCGATTCTAAGTGCAAGTCTCAGAAGAAGCCGGAGTCTGCCGCAGCAGATACTGCTGCCCAGCAGCCCAAGTCGTCCGTCCACGGCGAGGTCTCGGCGTTTGCCCTTGCCCGCGTTTTAGGCAGGCAGCTGCTCAAGGTTGTCCCCACGCCTATGGCGCTCTCCAAGATCAAGGAGCAGCAGACACAGATCGTAAAGGTCGAGGGCAAGGACGGCAAAAAGGCTCCGCAGCGCACTCAGCACAACGAGATGTCCAACCGCAAGATTGCCGAGGAAATCGCAATCATCCAGGCTTGGATCGAGCAGAACCGAGGTGCCGATACGCCGGTTGCCTCGCGCCGCCAGCGTGCCTACCAGATCTTTAACGACGAGAAGGCTTTTGACGGCAAGCACGGTGAGCGCCTGATCAGGCGTATGACCGAAAAGGGCATCAGCATGCAGGCGATCAAGGTCGCCCCCAATCGCCCCGTGCATTTTACGGGCTTCTTTACGCTGGGCGCCGACAAGCCGTTCATTATGGTCGAGAACCTGGACACCTACGACGAGATCGTCAAGCTGCTGCGTGGCCGCAAGCACGCCAAGCTCTTTGGCATCAAGGTGGGCGGCGTGATTTTTGGCGGCGGATGCAAGGCGAGCGTCTCGCATGCCCTGGACGATTATCTGGCCGAGATTGGCTATCGCTTTAACTACGTCTACTACGTAGGCGATATCGATCGCGAGGGTGCGCGCATCGTCGAGCAGGCTCGCAACGCTAACGCCGTTGAGATTCGCCTGCATGCCGGTATGTATCGCGCTATGCTCGCCGAGCATAAGCGTCGCGTGAAGGCCGGCGGAGAGTGCGAGCCCGCGGCGGCCAACCAGGGCGTGCCGCAGAATCTGGCGGCCACGATCAAAGACCTGCCCATGGTTACGCGCGTGCAGTTCCGCAACGTGCTGCGCGAGGGCGGACGCATTCCGCAGGAGATCCTGATGACCGCCGACTATCGGGATGGCGACTCGGGAAGCTTCGACCGCATGCTGAACAATTAGTTCCGCCGTTCTACCGAACGGCGGTCTTCTTGACGCTGCGAGGGGCCCTGGCACGGCAATCTGACGTTCAACTTCGGCGGCGCGACCAGAAGGTCAGCGCCGCCTTGTTTCACGTCACCTTGCCATACCAGGGCCCCTCTCGCTGTCATGTCCAAAACATCGAGGTTAAGTGGCCTCCTGTTCGTGCGGAACTCGCGACAAACTTAATGCCTGGCCCGTCGGGGCCACACGCCATTTTGTAGATGACGGCTCGCTTTTCGGAACGGGGCTGATATTTTCTTGATGTTAGGCGCTCTTGGTCCTAATGGGCTTGGGGCGCCTTCGCGTTTCCTCAGCTCTGCACCCTTGCGGGTTCGAATCCCTCCGCTTGCCCACAAGAAAGCGCCCTGGGCCGTTATGGGCTCAGGGCGCTCAATTTTAATGGCTGGGACGGAGGGATTCGAACCCCCAACAGCCGGCACCAAAAACCGGAGTTCTACCGTTGAACTACGTCCCAATGTGTGGTGTTGCCCAAAAGCAACTCGTTTAGTTTACCTAATCTGCGAGGGCATCGCAAACGCCATCGAGCAGGCGTACGGCGAGTGTCTGCGCGTCGCTGGCCGTGAAGGTGCCGTTGTAGCGCGTCATGCCCGTGAGCTCAATGCGAATGCGTGCCGGCTTCTGCTGTGCGGCGACATTGGCAGTGCGGATGCGCTGGGCTAGGTTGTGGCACTCGGCGAGGGCAATCGTGGCGCGCGGTGCGGCGTCGGCGGGCAGCTCGTCGCTTGCGATCTCAAGCACCAGGTCAACGTCGGTTGGGACCTCGGAGTCGCAGAGCATCATGCCGCTGTTGTCGGTCGTTGCCGTGGCGATATTCCACATACGCGACGCAACACTGCGTGCGATGGGGTCCTCGCCGATAACGGCAATCTGAAAGCGCTCGAGCACGTTGGCGGCGCGAGCAAAACCGATGCGGGACTCGGCTTCGGTGACCGAGGGCTTGCCCTCCCACACATGGTGCAGGCGGTTGATGTAGGCGTAGGTGTCCTGGAAGGCCATGCCGTCGGCAAACAGGCCGACATTTTCCTGGAACTGCTGCAGGGCGGCCTCGGTATGCGGACCAAAGTAGCCGTCGTCTTCGCCACAGGCAAAGCCCAAAACGTTGAGAGCGCGCTGCAGGGCCTGCACATCGGCGCCATGGAAATTGGGCATGCGCAGATAGAGGGTGCGGTCGCCCAGCTTATACGAAGCGTCTACAAGGGCGCTCCAACAGGGGATATCGACGGCATGACCGGCAGCAAGGCCGCTGTCGAGCCTGAAGGTGCTGACGGCCTGCTCAGTGGTGGCTCCAAAGTACTTGTCGGTGACTTCGGCGGCATCAATCGTGTAGCCGAGCTGCAGGAGACGAGACTGCACGTCCTCGACGGCTGCTCCTTGCATGCCCGTTGTAATAGGTTCCATGAACGAACCCCTTTCGGCGTACCATTCGTACTATTTGAGCGTCTGTCGGATAGACAACGCAAAGGGATGCATAAACATGCACTCAACAGTGTAGCAAGTTGTGCCTAAATACGCTGCTGACAGGTTTTATAACCCCCGTTAGTTAAGGCGCTCCACAAAGAAATCTGCCATGGAGAGGAACAGCTCGCGTGCGTGCGGATCAAGCTCAACGTTCTCGATGGCCGCTTTGGCCTTAGCGGTCAGGTCGAGCGCGTAAGTGTGGGCGTAATCGATGGAGCCGGTCTCCTGGAAGATCTCCACGGCGCGTGCGAGCTGCGCGGGATCATCGGTGCCTGAGGAAAGAATCGCCTCGACCTCGTCGTGGTGGCGCTCATCAGAGAGGGCGTGTACGGCGACAAGCGTGCGCTTGCCCTCGGTGATGTCGGTGCGGAAGTCCTTGTTGGCGGCTTCCTTAGCGCCGACAAGGTTGAGCAGGTCGTCCTGAATCTGAAAGGCGAGGCCTGTGTGTAGGCCAAAGGCGCGCAGCGCTTCGATTTGCTCATCGCTGCCGCCGCCGATAATGGCTCCGGCGGCAAGCGGCGTGGCTCCGCTGTAAAACGCGGTCTTGTGCGTCGCCATGTCCAGGTAGTCATCAACCGAGATATCAAAGCGCCCGTCACGGACCCAACCCAGGTCGAGCGCTTGGCCCTCGATGGTGCGGACGATCATCTCGGTAAGCTCGTGGAGCACGCGCAGCTTCACGTCGGACTCCAGCGTAGGGTCGTCGAGAACCGTCTTGGTGACCATGGTGAGCGCCAGGTCGCCACAATTGATGGCAAGGCCCGTGCCCTCGGTAAGGTGCATGCAGGGTTTGCCTCGACGAAGCTGTCCGTTGTCGGCGATGTCGTCGTGGATCAGCGCGCCCGACTGGAAATGCTCGATAGCTGCCGCGGCGCTGCGGGCGCTCTCAAAGCTACCGCCCACTGCGGTTGCGGCGAGCATGCAGATAAGCGGGCGGTGGCGCTTGCCGGCGTTGGCCGTAAAAGCCGAGAGCGGCGCGTACAGGTAGCGCTCGATATCGGCAGAGGTCGCCTGTCCGTCAAAGAACGTGGCCAGATAGTCGTTAATCTGGTCAAAGTGCTGGGCTAAAAAGCTGGTAAACGGACTGGACACGGGTTCTCGCATTCTTTCTGAGGTTGCATTGGTGCAATATGCAGACAACATATTGCCACATCAGGGCGTTTGGCGCGGCAGTTTTGGCGATTTAGGACAACGGGCGTGCGTTTGATGGAGCGCGCCTAAATCAGCCTAAAATGCTCGAGCGCCGCAACGACACCGTCATGATCGACGGTGTCGGTCACGTAATCGGCCTTATCCTTGAGATAGTCCGGTGCGTTGCCCATCGCAATGCCGACATCGACGGCGTTCATCAGCGAGACGTCATTGCTGGCGTCGCCAATGCCGTATACGGTTCCGTGGTGGGGGTCGAGGGCGTCGAGTACAGACTGGATGCCCCCGCGCTTCGTGCATTCGCGGGGCGAGATTTCGGTTACCTCGAGTTCGAGCTCGTTAAAGCACAGCAGCGGCTCAAGTGCCTTATCTTGGGCGATGCGGTTGGCGAGCGATGTAGACATCAAGATCTTGTAGACACTGTAATGTTGCAGCTGCGTGACTGCGTCGCCCAGGGTGCGCGCGTATCCGGGAGCATCGGGCGCATCGGCACTCATGCGCACGACGCCGTTGAGGCCCTCAAAGCGGATGACCTCGCCCGATTGCTCAAGGTAGGGGGCAAGACGCTGCAGCATACTGGGCGTCATCGACAGATCGCGAATTGCGTGTCCGTTGATCTCGGCGTAACCGCCCGCAAGACAGACGATGCCGGTCCAAGGCAGCTCAAGAAGTTTGGGGTGGATGCAGCTCAGGGTGCGTCCCGTGCAGATAAAGGCCATGTTGCCGTTGGCGACAAACTCGCGGATGGCCTGCGAGACCGCCTCGTTGGGGTAGGGGGAGAGGTCCCGCTCGTCTTCGGGAAGGTCTTGGGCGAGCCTGGGGTCTTGCCAGGCGAGCGTTCCGTCGATATCGAAGAAGCAAATAGCGCCGCGCTTATGGGCTGCGCTGGCGG
>CABSYS010000059.1:0-8426 GCA_902482045.1 uncultured Collinsella sp. | reverse complement strand
CTCGAGTGGTTTCGTTTGCTATTATCTTTAACCATTTCAGTCTGTAAACAGGATCGTATGGAGCTCGATGAAAAGATCCCGTCGCTCGGTTGCCATTTCGTTGTTTGTTGCGCTTGCAGTGGCGAGCGCTTTTGTCGTAGCGATAGCTGGCTGCTCCGGGTCGAATGACGAGGCATCGACGTCTGCATCAAAAGGCCTGGAGGCCTCGCAGGTCCAGGACGACAATCTTAAGACGCTCAACGTTGGCAGCGACCTCTATCCACCGTTTGTGTATACCGACGAGTACGGCGATATCGTTGGCCTGGATGTTGAGATATTGACCGAGGCTTTGGCCCGCATTGGTTACAAGCCAAAATACCAGTTGATCGATTGGGAAAAGAAGAAGGAACTGCTGGCGAACGGCGAGCTCGATTGCGTCATGGGCAGCTTCAGCATGACGGGTCGCGAAAACGAGTATCGTTGGGCCGGCCCGTACCTTGCGAGCCGCCAGGTGGTCTCGGTCGATCCCCAGAGCGATATCTACACACTTGCCGATCTTGAGGATAAGATCGTGGCGGTTCAGTCCACCACCAAGCCCGAGGGCATTTTGCTCAATCGCACAAATGAAAACGTTCCGCAGATCAAGGAACTCTACTGCTTTTCGGACCGTTCATGCCTGAACCCCGCGCTCGCCGAGGGCCTGGTCGATGCCATCGCCGCGCATGAGTCCTTGCTGCTCACCTACGAAAAGGACTATGGTGTGACGTATCGTATTCTGGATGAGCCGCTGCTAGAGGTCGGTTTGGGCACCGCTTTCGATATCAACGATACGCGCGGCATCGACGTTAAGCTCGCTCATGCCTATCAAGAAATGCTTGCCGATGGCACCATGGAACGTCTGGTGTCAAAGTACTTTGATGACCCTTCGCCATTTTTGAATATGGAGGGCCTGTCATGATCGATGCGCCCGACCACGCCGCTCAGGAGCGGGACAATCGTTCGACAGGGGCATGGCTCCTTGTCGCTCTGCTGGGGATAGCGCTCTCGGTTGTTGCCGGCATGATGAGCTACGGTTATACGACGGCCCAAGCCGAGCAGCGCTTTGCCGACGTTGTCGATTACGTGGCGACGCAGAGTCTTTCCTACGATGCGTTCAACAGCGCCTATGCGACCAAAAACTTGATTCGCGTTATGGAGATTGCCGGAGAGGCTGCTCGCGATATGGAGCGCGACGGTTCGGTGGATAACGCCATGCTGGAGCAATATGCCGACCAGTTCAACGTGAGCGCGCTGATTGTGACGGACGCATCGGGCAATTTGGTGTCCGAGTCCTCGACGGGCGATGTGGGCTACGAGTCTCTCGCTACGTATCTCAAGGAAGCGCCCGTGCTGGAGGTGGCAACCCATCCACTTAAGTCCTATACCGCCCGCATTACGCTTTCGGATGATTCGGTTGCAGACATTGGTTGCGTGGCTCGGCAGGATGGCGAGGGCATCGTTATCGCGGTAAGGCATCAGAGCGCGAAGGCGGTTGCAAGCAATACACTCAAACTGCAGAGCTTGCTTGATGGCTATGAAACCATCGATAGCGGCAATATCGTGATCGAAAGTGACGGCAAGGTCGTTGCGACCAATGCCGTTGAACCCACCATATTGGGCGTATTCGATCTGCCTGTGACGGATGTCTTCATTGTCGACGGTATTAAGGATCGATGCCTGGCCGGTAAGGTCAAATTGATTAACGCCGACGGCGAGTGGTATTTGGGTACATTTGGAAAAGCGCACAAATTCTATGTGTACACCTATGCCTCGGCGCGGCACTACTTCGAGATCGTCGCCGCCGTTGTCGCCTGCGTGCTGGTGCTCTACGGCGGTGCAATAGCCGCCGTTGTGATGATGCGTCGCCGTGCCGAGCGCCAGCGCATGACCGACCTGTTGCTGCAGGAGCGCGACTATGGCGACAAGCTGGCAAAGGCAGCGCGTGAGGCCTCGTCTGCCAACTCTGCAAAGACGGAGTTTCTGCGTCGCATGAGCCACGATCTGCGCACGCCCATCAACGGCATTCGCGGCATGGTCGAGGTTGGCGATGCCAATGCGGACGATCTGCAAAAGCAGACCGAGTGCCGCTCAAAGATCTGGACGGCATCGGGACTGCTGCTCGACCTTGCCAACGAGGCACTCGATATGAGCCGCCTGGAGAGCGGACAGATCGACCTGAACCTCGTACCCATAAATTTGGTGGCCCTCAACTGTGAAGTGCGCGATATTTTGGAGCGCCAGGCCGAGGAGCGTCTGGTGACAATTATCTGCGACCAGCAGGCGCTTGATCATCCCTATGCACGGGTGAGCGTGACGCACCTCAAGCGCTTGTTGCTCAATATTGCCGGCAATGCCGTCAAGTACAACCGCCAGGGCGGCTATGTCCGCCTGGTGTGCCGCGAGGTGGAGCCTGTAGATGGCGTCCCTGTCTATGAATACACGATCGCCGACAACGGTATTGGCATGAGCGAGGAGTTCCAACAGCACCTCTACGAGCCTTTTTGCCGCGAGGAACAACAGGTGGAAGGCGCTTCATCGGGAACTGGCCTAGGCGCGCCTATCGCAAAACAGTTGGTCGAGCTTATGGGCGGAACCATGAGCTTTACGAGTGTCTTGGGGCAGGGGACGACGTTTACCATCCGTCTGCCGTTCGAGAAATGCAAGCGCTCCGAGATTCCTCGGGCAGTTCGCGTAGATGCGGGCGACGGCGATGCGCTCCAGGGCCTGCGCGTTTTGCTCGTAGAGGATAACGATCTGAATGCCGAGATCGCGCAGTTTACGCTCAGCCGTGCCGGTGCCGTCGTGACGCATGCAAAGGATGGCGAGTCTGCCGTCGAGATGCTTGCCGCGAGCGCGCCGTACGAGTACGACGTGGTGTTGATGGACATCATGATGCCCGGTATCGATGGCCTTGAGGCCACGCGTCGAATTCGAGCACTCGATCGCGAGGATGCCGCGACTACGCCGATTATCGCTGTGAGTGCCAACGCCTTTGCCGACGACCGCAGGCTTTCGCGTGAGGCGGGCATGGACGCGCACCTGAGTAAACCCGTGAGCTCGCAGGAACTTGTTGAGGCGCTTGCGCACATAGCTGCCGACGCTTTATAAGCATATGGCCCGGTTCCAATGTTGGTTGGACCCGGGCCATATTGCTATTGATGAGGTCTGCTGAGGGACTTACTTTTCCTGAATCTGCTTACCGCAGAGATGCTCGATCGTAATCTCGTAGAGCTGGACGCCCTTGATGTCTTTGGCGATTTCCTCTTCGACTTCCTCGGCGGAAGGGTAGTACTTAAGGGCGAGCTGGCGGACTTTGTCTTCGATAAACGCGGGGGTGTCATTCGCCAGGCGACAGCGGCCAAAGACCACGGTACTCATAACGTAGGGAGCCCAGTCACCGCCCCTGTACCACTCGTTGCCGTAAACGGTAAAGCAGACCTTGTCATCGCGCTTGAGTGAATCGACCTTGTGGCCAGCCTTGGCGCCATGGAAATAAATCTTGTCGTGCTCGGTGTCAAAGAAGTAGTTGACGGGAATGGCGTACGGGTAGCCATCGTCGCCGTTGACGGCAAAGACGCCGCGCTTGCAGGTAGCGAGCAGTTCGCGCGCTTCCTCGTCAGTGATGGCGCGTTTCTTTCGACGTAAGGGCCTAAACATCGTTGGCTTCCTTTCTACTGGGCATGGTTGTTGAGCACAAACTATAGCGAAACGGATCCGTTTTTCTTGATGCGGGCGAGTATGTTTTTGAGCTTGTTAAAGTCGAGCGGTTTGGACAGATGGGCGTTCATACCGGCGTCGTGTGCCGCCTTGGCGTCCTCGGCAAAGGCATTGGCGGTGAGCGCGATGATGGGGATATCGGCTGCATCGACTTTCTCGCTCAGACGAATCGCGCGGGTCGCCTCGTAGCCGTCCATGTCCGGCATCATAATGTCCATCAGGATCGCATCGAAGCTGCCGGCGGGATGCGATAGGTACAGATCGACGACTTCGTTGCCGTTGACGGCGCGGGTGACCACGACGCCCTCGGATTCTAGCAGCGTCTGGGCAATCTCGGCATTCAATTCGTTGTCTTCGGCGAGCAGCACGTTCATGTCGGCGAGTGAGCAGTCGAGCGCCCTCTCGACCGTATTCGCCCGCGCCCGGGGGTTCTTGTCGATATCGAGCGGAATTTCCACGTAGAACGTGGTGCCCACATGGAGTTCGCTGGTGACTTCGATGGTGCCGCCCATCAGTTCAATAAGCGACTTGACGATTGGCATGCCCATGCCGGTTCCTTGGAACTTGCTGCGCGCATCGTCACCTTCTTGGGCAAACGGCTCATAGATATGCTTTAAAAACTCGGGAGCCATGCCAATGCCGGTATCCGAAACGCTAAAGCAAAAGAGCGCGCGCCCGTTATCGAGTGGCTTGGTCTTTGAGCTAAAGGTGACGGAGCCGCCGTGCTTGTTGTACTTAATGCTGTTGTCTAACAGGTTGATCATGATCTGTCGGATATGGGTGGGACTGCCGATCATGTATGGCCCCGTGGCGTACGGCAGACTATTGTCCTGCATGGTGATGCCGTTACTGGACGCGCGGAGCTTGCACAGCACTAGCGTATCGTCACAGAGCTCTTTGAGGTTAAAAGGCGCATGCTCCAGTGTTAGCTTGCGGTCTTCGATTTTGCCCATCTCGAGGATGTCGTTGATCAGCGAGAGCAGGTGATTGGCGGCAACGCGCGCCTTGGCACGGCTCTCGCGGGCGACTTGCATATCGCCTTCCTTCAATTCCTCGATCTCGATAAGGCCCAGGATACCGTTGAGCGGCGTTCGGATGTCGTGGCTCATGCGCGTGAGGAATGCCGTCTTAGCGGCGTTGGCAGCATCGGCTTTTTTGCGCTCGGTTCGAGCGCGCACGAGCGCCCAGATGAGCAGGACGATGCCGACCGACAACATACCGATGAGGGTAGCTGCAATGGCGGTGCGGTTGCGATAAAGGAATTGAAGCGTGTTGGATTCCTGGGCCGTGTACGACGTGGAGGAGAAATTGCTTGCGGAGAGCGATTCTCCGGCATTGACGATGCCCTTGTTGATGATTCCCAACAGCTCGGGTTTTCCGCGCGAAATCCAGCACGAGAGCTCACAGGTGTCAGGGAGCTCGGTCGTCTTGCAGTCCTCGAGATCGTAACGGTCACCGATGGTTTTTACGCGTGAACTGGGAGCGACGATGCAGTGCGCCGTTCCCTTCCTGAGGGCGTCGAACGCTTCATCGTCGGATTGGTATTCGGTTACGGTCGCTGTGGGGAACAGACTTTCAAGTGCATTTTTGTTGACAAACGATGATTTGGTACAGGCGATGTTCTGAAGGTTTTTGTTCAGGTTGCTGCCGGTGTGGATAGCGGTGAGGGATATGGTTCCCAACGATACCGACTGCACAACGCCTGCTTGCTCGGCAAACCAGTAATCTCGGTATACCGGCAGCGCAACGTCTATGCTTTCCTTTGACAGGGCCTTTGACATCATCTTGTAGCTATCAAAGGCGACGGTTTTGACCGTAATGCCAAATTTATCGTGTAGCGTCGTCGCAAGCGATGCGAGCGAGCCTTCCATTTCGCCGTCTTCGTTCTCGTTGCAGTAGGGGAGTTTGCCCGTAATGTAGCCGAGCGTGATGGTGTTGTTGTTCGCCTTGAGCCAGGAACGTTCGGGGCCGTTGAGCGATGATGAGCCGCTGTTTTGGGTCGAGTAGTGAGATTTTACTTCGTCGTTATAGCGTGGGTTGACGCGGGCGATTGCCGTCATGGCAGCATTGATGTCGTCCATCAGGTCGGGGCGGCTTTTGGGAACGGCAAAGTAGTAGTCGTTCGAACCAATGTAGAACATGGGGGAGGCATTGGGCGACGAGGTTGTGTCGTTCATGATGACGGCATCGACTTCGTCGTTTGCGAGCGCGTCAAAGAGATCGGATCCTCCGTCATACTCCTTGTATGTGCAGGCGATTCCTTCGCTGGCGAGCCATTGCTGGCCAACGAAGGTTTGCATGACGTCGGGGTTGCAACCGATAGTGAGACCCTGGAGTGCTTGAGGGTCACCCTTTGCAAGGTCGTCACGGTCGGGCCTGGCGTAGATGTAGTAGCGCTCGGTGCCCTCGGGGTTCGAGGAAAAGAGCAGCTTTTGGGCACGTTCCTCGGAGTAGGAGATGTTGGGCATGAGGTCGATCTCGCCTGCCTCGAGCATGTCCATAAGCTCGGTGAAGGTGCCGGAGACGTATTCGTACCGCCAGCCGGACGTGTAGTACGACAGGGTCTGGAGGTACTCGTAACCCCATCCCGAGAGACGCTCGCCGGGGGTGCCGTCCTGGAAGCCCTCGTTGCTGACGAGCCAGCCGACGCGGACCGTCTTGACTTGCTGATCGGTATTGGCGGCATAGGCGGGGGCGGGCATGATGGTGCTCAGTACGGCGAGCGCGGCAAGCGCGACGGCCAGGGTGCGATATATAACTGAACGAAGGACAGCGGCAGCTCTCACATGCAATCCTAACGAATCGAGACATTACCGCATAAGGATACCAGCTCAGCCTGCCCAGGCGGCAGCTGGTAGTCATTGGGGACGTTCTTAAACGACTAGTCATCGGGGACGTTCTTGTTTGACTAGTCATTTAAGAACGTCCCCGATGACTAGTTCCGTTTGCGGGGGAGGCGTGGGACAATACCGAGCGAACGTGATTGGTTGTCCGTGGAAAGGGTCGCGATGAAAAAGCTCAGGACGCTTGCTGACGTGTTACGCCAGGCGGGCTTCGTGCGCATTACGGAGCTATTCCTCGTCTTTTACTTGCTGTGCTCGACGGCCGTCTGGCTGTCCGAGCCCACGACCCTCACGTTTGGCGATGGCCTGTGGTTTAGCTTTGAGACGGTCTCGACCATCGGCTTTGGTGACATTCCGGCCGAGACACCGGTTGCCCGCGCCATTACCGTCGTCTTGAGCGTTATCAGCATCTTCTACATCGCCATGCTCACGGGCGTGGCGGTGAACTACTGCAATACGCTTATCAAGATGCGTCAAAAGGACACCATGGCTCGTTTTATGGACGATCTTGAGCATTTGGAAGAGCTCGATCGTGACGAGCTCGCCGATCTGTCACGCCGCGTGCGCGAGTATCGTCGACGCCAGCGCTAAGACGAACGTCGTGCGCCACAACAGGGGGACAAATATGAACATCACCGTGTACCTGGGTGCCAACACTGGCAATGACCCGGCATTTCTGCCCGCGGTACAGGAGCTGGGCAACTGGATTGGCGCCAACGGACACGCGCTGGTATACGGCGGGTCCAAATCGGGCCTGATGGGCGCGCTCGCCGATAGCGTGCTCGATGCCGGCGGACACGTGACGGGTGTTGAGCCGAGCTTTTTTATCGAGGCCGAGTTTCAACATGACGGCATCGACGACCTTATCGTGACGAGCGATATGGCCGAGCGCAAAGCCAAGATGATTGAGCTCGGCGATGTGTTCATCGCCTTTCCCGGCGGGACGGGCACGCTCGAGGAGATTGCCGAGGTCATGTCCGCTGTGTCGTTGGGGCACCTGAGTGCTCCGTGCATCCTGTATAACCTGGACGGTTACTACAACGACCTCAAGGCGCTGCTCGGGCACATGATTGATAAGGGCCTATCGAGCCCGCAGCGCCAGCAAGGCATTTACTTTGCCGCCGATTTGCGCGAGATTGCCTCGATTATCAACGGATAAGTCTTGAGCCTGCCCCACTATGGCTCCCAATGGTGCCGTTCGCGGCGTGGATGGTTGGCTCGTTCGGGCAACGCTCGCTCTACAATAAAACATAACTATGTCGACTTTGACCGCGGGAGGACCCGATGGATAACCTTGCCAAACCCACAAACCGCGCGCTGTTTTTAGTTAGCGTTGCCGTGACCGGTGCGTTCGCAGGTGCCGCGGTCTGGCTGTTCTTTTTTGCGATGGAGCACGGTGTCGACTATCTATGGACCGAGATTCCGCACGCGCTGGGCGTCTCTTCGCCCGAGCTTGCCAGCGGCCCGTTTGGCTTTCTGCCGTACCCGTTTTTTTCTGCTTGCTGGGCGGTCTGTTAATTGGTCTGTACGAGAAGATGACAGGCACCAAGACCGATGACCTCAACCAGGTGATGGCTAAGGTTAAGCAAGACGGGCGCTATCCGTACGACAACCTGGGCAAGCTTTCGCTCGCGGCATTGCTGCCGCTGCTGTTTGGCGGAAGCATTGGACCGGAGGCCGGCCTGACCGGCGTTATCGCTGGTCTGTGCAGCTGGGTCGGCGACCGCATGCGTCGCTTTGGCGCCGAGTTTAGGGAGCTCACGCTGCTGGGCACCCAGGCCGCGCTGACGGCGCTCTTTACCGCGCCCGTCTTTGGCTTTGTGGCACCGCTTGCCGGTAGCGCCGACG
>CABSYS010000058.1:0-8523 GCA_902482045.1 uncultured Collinsella sp. | reverse complement strand
AGGTCATACGACGGTCCCACCACGTTATGCTCGGCCACGCCGGCAATTTGCACGCGGCGTTGAGCCTTGGCACCCACAATGGCGCACACATCAAGCGACGGGGCAAAGCGCTCCAGCTCGGCGGTCCAGTTGTACACAAGCGACGCAGGGCACACCACAAGCGTGGGCTTGGTGTCCCCCGCCTCCACGCGCGCCAGAATGTGCGCGATCATCTGCAGCGTTTTGCCCAGGCCCATATCGTCGGCCAAGATGCCGCCAAGGCCCAAGTGCTCAAGCGAGCCGAGCCACTGATAGCCGTCGACCTGGTAGCCACGCAGCGTGGCCTTGAGCGAGGCGGGCACCGTAAAGTCCATCTTGCCGAGCGTGTCCAGGCGCTCGACGGTACGGAGGAACGCAGCGTCGCGATCGGCCTCAAGCGCTGGCGTGCGCGCGAGCATGCTATCGACAAAAAGGGTGCTCGACGCGGGAAGCGACACGCCGTCGAGCAGGTCGACGGCATCGACGCCCAGGTCCTCGGCAAGGCCAAACGCGGCACGAGCGCCCTCGTCCAGGCGCACGATGTCACCCGACGTGAGGCGCGCAAACGTCTGGTGACGCTTATACGAATCGAGATAGACAGCAAGGTCAGCCGCCGAAAGCCCGCTCGCACCCAGCTCGACGTCGAGCAAGTTGCTCTTGACGGTGGCGCGCACCGAGAGCTTAGGCGCAGGGCGTACCGAGATCTGGCGCAGGCGGTCGCTGAGCATGACCTCGCCCAACTCGGACAGGGCAGACAGGCCCTCGGTCAGCAAGTGGAACAGGCTCTCGTCATCGCGCTCCTCAAACGCCAGGCCGACCTCGTAGAAATCGAAGTACAGGGCAGCCGTGTCCATAACGCGAAACTCCGCCACCGTATCGCGGGGCGGAACGCCGGGGCGTTGTTCTTCGAAGGGACTGCCCGGAGCACCAAGACTAAAGAGATCTGCCGACCAATCGCCGTAGGTCACCGTAATCTTGCAGGTCACAAGACCATCGTCGACGCCGATCGCCATGGCAAAGCTCGGCTCGGGCGCCACGGCGTCGAGCGCGGCGGGAGCGGTCAGGTCGGTGTAGTCGCGCAAGATAGGCAGCGCCATGCGGCAGAACTCGCCCACCTGGTCGGCGGCGATATGGACCGGCGTGCGGCAGGGCAACAAGTGCGATAGGAACGGTGCCGCATGCTGGGCAAACGCTGTGTCGGTACGGCGTGCGCGGCGCGTATCGACCAGATAGGCTGCGTCACCAGCGACAAAGCAATACGTATCGGCCGGCAGGCGCAAGTCGTAGCTGCCTCCCGCCGCCGGTGCAATCTTGGCGGCAAGGAGCGGCGGGCGCTTGGCCGGGACTTCGCCCTCCCCCTGCGGCGACGGCTCGACCGCCACCTCGTAGGCGCGATGCGTCGTCGTCCCCCGCGACCAAGCAGGCTCAAAGGACAGGGTCCTGCCACGCAGCAGGTCCAGCACGGACACGACGGAATACTCGGATACCGGCAACTGACGCTCGGCGACAAAACCGCTGCGGGCAAAGTCGTACGATGCCGAGCGCGAACTCGTAATATCGCTCAGGTAGGCGACCGTCATTGCGACAAAGTCGAGCAGCTTCGTCGATACGTCGTCGAATGCCTCGGGCACATGGACAAACGTAAGCTTCTTGCCATAGGAGAACGTACCGCCGCGCACATAGGCATCGGCCATGCCGTCGATATCCTTAACCACGTAGGACACCGAACCGCAGCGAATGCGAAACTCGAGCGCCCAGTTAAAACGATCGGCAAACAGCGGATTGTAGTACGGCACCAGCGAGGGCTCCAGCACTGCCTTGGGTGCATCGGGGTCAATGGTGCTGACGAACTTGCGACGCATAGCCACGAGCTCGTCCATGCGCGCGTCCGAAAGATCGGAAAGCGCCGCCACAAGGCTCGGGCTCGTGGGGACGGGTGCCGGGAAGGGAAAATTGGGGTTGACCGAAGATGCGCTAGGCGCGGGGCGTGCGGACTGTTTGGATTGTGCGGGCGGTGCCGTAAACGTGCGGACCGGCGTACGCAGGCCCTCGACAGGCTCGGCGCCACTGGCATCCAGATACGCCAACGCCGTGGCGATGGCGTGCTTGCACATGCCGGAATAGCGGAAGGCGGCGGGGCAATCGCAGTCGTAGTCGACAACCTCGTGCTCGTCCATGTCGAGCGCCACGTGCGTCTTGTACAGGTCGCCGCGCGAGCCGCGCACCGAGCCCTCAATGTTCACGTTTTTGGAGAAGCGCGAGCCGGAGCCCTCAAACGACAGCACGGCACCGTTGAGCATGAGCGAGCGCCCTTTCATAAAGGTACTGCCGAGCGCTGCCTCCTTACGAAGCGCCTGCACAAACGTCCCCAGCGTCATCACTTCCTCCAATCTCGCATGCCAAATGATTTTTCTGGGACGGGGATGAAAAAATCATTCCCGTCCCAGAAAGACTGGTCTTCCGCCACACGTCACCCAAAATGATTTTTTAATCCCCGTCCCAGAAAAATCATCTTAGATCACCGTCACGCGGCCTTGGTTGCCCACGATGGCCTTTGCCTCTGCCAGCAGCGGAATCGAGCGTGCGTTGACCTTGGCCGGCACCTCGGCACGCAGTACGCGCCCGTCCACCTGCTCGATAAAGATCTCCACGCGGTCACCGCCCGGGTTGGCGGTAAGCACCGTGGCAAGACGCGCCATATTGCCCTGGCTAAAGCGGCTGTTGGGCACCATGACCTCAAACACCTTGGGCTTGTTGTTCTCCTCGTTGAGCTCCAGCGGCACGATCTCCTGCGCGATGATCTGGTCGCCGCGGTCCGAGCGCTCGAGCTTGCCCTTAATGCGCACAAACGCATCGGACAGCTGTGCACCGGTCTCGGGATCGACCTCGCCGTATAGATACCCCTCGGCTTCCTTGTAGGTCTTGGGGAACACCACGACCGTGGCCTCGCCTTCCATGTCCTCGAGCTGCACGATGCCCATGGGATCGCCGTTTTTGGTCACGCGCTTGGACACGCTCGAGACCATGCCGGCCCACCACAGCGCCTTGCCCTCGGGAATCTCCTGGTTGATGGTACCGCCCGTGGGGTTTTGCACCTCGTAGCCGGTATCGATCTGCGAGAACGAGAAGTCGCGCGCCTTACTGAGCGCATACTCAAACGGGCGCAGCGGGTGGTCCGAGACATAGATGCCCAGAACCTCCTTCTCCTGGCTCAGCTTAAGGTGACGGTCCCACTCCTGGCCATCCGGATCGGGCACGCTCACCTCAAAGCCCGAGCCCTCAACATCACCAAACATATCGAAGAACGACGTCTGGCCGCTCGCGCGATCTTTCGCGCGCTTTACCGCGGCATCGATGATGTTCTCAGGGTTGTTCTTATCCACAAAGTGCATCATCTGGCGACGCGGATACCCCGTGGAGTCGAAGGCGCCTGCCTTGATGAGCGATTCGATCACGCGACGGTTGGCCTGGCTCGAGTCCACGCGCTCGACAAAGTCGTGCAGCGTCTTAAACGGACCACCCGCCTCGCGCTCGGCGATAATCGCCTGCGCCACGCCGGTGCCCACGCCGCGGATGCCAGCCAAACCAAAGCGCACGCCTTCCTTGGTAGCCGTGAACTCGGTACCGGACTCGTTGACATCTGGCGACAGCACGGGGATGCCGTCGTGGCGGCACGCCGAGACGTAGTGCACGATCTTGTCGGTCTTGCCCGTATAGGACGTCAGAACGGCCGCCATGTACTCGTGCGGATAATGCGCCTTGAGCCACGCCGTCTGCATAACCAGGATGGCGTAGCCAGCGGAGTGCGACTTGTTAAAGGCGTAGGACGCGAACTCGAGAACATCGTCCCAAATCTTCTGGGCGACCTCGCGCGTGTAGTTGTTCTTGATAGCGCCGTTCATCCAGTGGTCGTAGGTGGTCTCGTCCGAGCCATCCTCCCAGTGGAGCACCGTCGACGTGAGCAGCTTAATCTTTTTCTTAGCCACGGGCTTACGGATACGCGAGTCCGATTCGCCCTTGGAGAAGCCGCACATCTCGACGGAGATGAGCATAACCTGCTCCTGGTAGACCATGGTGCCGTAGGTTTCGCCCAGGATGTCGTCCAAACGGTCGTCGTAGGAGACGGCCGGCTCCTTGCCGTTCATACGGTTGATGTAGGACGAAACCATGCCGGCGCCCAGCGGGCCCGGGCGGTACAGAGCGATCAATGCCACGACGTGCTTGTACTCGGTGGGCTTCATGTTCTTGATCGTGGCCGTCATGCCGGCGGACTCGACCTGGAAGACGCCGGCGGTGTGGCCGGAGCCCATGAGCTTAAAGATCTCGGGATCGTCAAAGGGGATCTCTTCCTCTTTGATGTCGATGCCGAAGTTCTTTTTGATGTTGGCCTTGGCCTTAGAGATAACCGTCAGCGTGCGCAGGCCCAGGAAGTCCATCTTGAGCAGGCCCATGTCGGCAACGGTATGGCCCTCGTACTGGGTAATCTCGACGCCGCCCTTGGTATCGAGCTTGGTGGGCACATGCTCGTTGACGGGGTCGCGGCAGATCAGAACGGCGCACGCGTGCACGCCCTCGCCACGGGTAAGGCCCTCGATCGAGAGCGCCGTGTCGATGATGCGGCGGGCGTCGTCGTCCTTTTTATAGGCCTCGGCAAAGTCGGGGTTAAACAGATCCTCTTTGCCGGGTTGCTTTTCGAGCACCTGCTTGAGCTTGACCTTGGGGTCGCTCGAGACCATCTTGGACAGGCGCTGGCCCATGTAGACCGGGTAGTCCAGGACGCGCGCGGCGTCGTTGATGGCCTGCTTGGCCTTAATGGTCGAGTAGGTGATGACGTGGGTGACCTTCTCGGGGCCGTAGAGCTGGCGAACGTGCTCCACGACCTCGAGGCGCCGCTCATCGTCGAAGTCCATATCGATATCGGGCATCTCGGTACGCTGCGGGGACAGGAACCTCTCGAACATCAGGCCGTTCTCGAGCGGGTCGAACGCGGTGATGTTCATGGCGTAGGCGACGATAGCGCCGGCGGCCGAGCCACGGCCGGGGCCGACGCCGATGCCGTTGTCCTTGGCCCATTGCACGTACTCGGCAACGATCAAGAAGTAGGCGGCAAAGCCCTTGTCGCAGATGACCTTGTATTCGTACTCAAAGCGCTCTTTGATGTTGACGCCGCCGATCTCGCGCGTGGCCCAGTCGTCACCGTAGTGCTGGCGCAGGCCCTTCTCGCACTCGCGGCGGAACTGGCTCTCGTGCGTCTCGCCGGGATCGAGCAACGGGAAGCGCGGCAGGATGATGGAGTCCCAGTCCAGCTCAACGTAGCACTTGTCGGCGATCTCGAGCGTGTTGTCGCAGGCCTCGGGGCAATACGGGAACATCGCCCGCATCTCCTCCTCGGTCTTCATGTAAAACTCCGAGCCGGTCATGCGCATGCGGTTGGGGTCGTCGACCTTGGCGTTCATGCCAATGCACATGATGACGTCCTGCACGGGCGCGTCCTCGCGGCGCAGGTAGTGAAAGTCGTTGGTGGCGATGACCTTGACGCCCACCTGCTTGGCGATGTCGATGAGCGTGCGGTCCATCTGCTCGTCAGTCAGGCCGTTGTCGGTGGTGATGCCATGTTCCTGGATCTCGATGTAGAAGTCGCCGGGCTCGAAGGTGTCACGGAAGGTCTCGGCCCACTTGATGGCGCCCTCCATGTCACCGCGGTCGATGTACTTGGGGATGATGCCCGCGATGCAGGCGCTCGTGCAGATCATGCCCTTGGCGTGGCGGCGCAGGTTGTCGAGCGTCACGCGCGGCTTGTAGTAAAAGCCCTGCACGGCGGCCTCGGAGACCGTCTGCATCAGGTTGACGTAGCCCTCCTGGTCCTTGGCCAGAAGGATCATGTGGTAGAGCTCGGGCTTGTGGTCGCGAGCAAGGGTCTCGTCCGGCGTAAAGTAGACCTCGCAGCCAAAGATGGGCTTGATGACCAGGGGCGGTTTGAGCTCGTCGATGTTGCCCTTCTCGTCCCACATGGCCATGTCCTTCACATACTGGGCATGCTCGCGCGGGTTTTCCTCGGGATCGGGCTCCACCAGCTCGTCGCGGCGGTCCTTTTCCAGGAAGGCCTTGTCGTGGCTCCAGGTTTTGTACTCGGGCGTGTTGTGGTTGACGGCGTCGCAGGCCAGCGCCAGGTCGGGCACGCCATACATGTAGCCGTGGTCGGTAATGGCCACGGCGGGCATGCCCAGCTCAACGGCACGGTTGACCATATCCTGGATACGGGTTGCGCCGTCGAGCATGGAAAAGACAGTGTGGTTGTGCAGATGGACGAATGCCATGTGATGAGCTCCGATGCGGGTTCGTGTTCTGACTGAACGATTTTACCCCACGGCACGGACAGCACCCGAACCTAGCCAAACCCACACGGCTCCTCTTGAGTTGCGGTGAAATGCGGACTGTTTGGCGGCTTTTTTGGTCAAAACAGTCCGTATTCCACCGCAAGTTACCTGAGGGCTAGAGATTGTAGGTGACTACTTGGGGCTCGGCGGGTTCGACGAAGATGGTTGGATCCGGCTGCTCCACGCGGACGAACTTGACGGTCACGGCCTCAAAGCCCGCCTTGTGCAGGACATCCGAATAGACACGTGCCTGCAAGGCGTGCTTCTCCTGCAGCTGCTCCGGCGTCTCGTCCGGCGTGCCGCCCGTCTTGTAGTCGATGACCAGCGCGCATGACGAATCCGCCGGGTTCGTCGCCAAAGCGTCGATGGCGCCCTCGGCATAAGCACCGTAGCGAGCGATGTCCTCGTCCTCGCAGCCCAGTGAAAAGAACGGCACCTCGGCGCGAACGCACGGCCACGCGAGCAGGTCGGCACGAACAGCCGACTTGAGCCAGCGGTCCAGGGCAACGTCGAAGCGTTCACGCTGCTCCGGCGTCAGGCACCACAGGCGCGCCAGCGCATCGGCACGCTCAGCGGGCAGCGCATCGGCACCCATCTCGATCAGCCACTGGCAGGCGGCATGGAACGCCGAGCCCAGCGCCATGGGGTTGCCGGCGGGCTCAACGGCGGCCACGTCTGCATCCGTCATCTCCGAGCCATCCGACTCCGCATCATCGCCGGCCTCGTCCATGGGCACATGTGCCTCGGCGGCACGGTCCTCGGACTCGGCATGGAGCGCCGCGGCGATTGACGAGTAGCTATACGAATCACGCATCGGATACGGACAGATGCCCATGCGCACACCAACTGCCTGGGGATACACAAGCTCAAACGAATCGGGCTTGGGATCGGCAGGACCGGGCACAGTTGAGTGCGCAGCATTATCAGCGACATCGACATCGCCGCGAACAAGCCTGCCCTCGGCATCCAGCGAAGCGTTAGCCTCAAACGCCTGCTCGCCAAACGTAAAGTCCGCCAGCGAGATGAGCTCGTAGTCGCCCGGCTTGGAGTTGTCGAACACCAAACGGTCGGCATCGAGCTGCGGCATATCCAGAGCGTCGGTCGGCAAAATACGGCGCAGCACATCGTAGGTCAGATCGGTCTCGACGTCGAAGGTCGGCGCCGTCACCTTGCCGCGGCTCACGCCGGCATCCATCGCCAAGATCACCAGCTCGCCCGCGCGCGTCATGGCAACGTAGAGCAAGCGGGCCCGTTCCTCGAGCGAAAGCTGCAGGTCGTCGTTACGCAGGCGAGCAAATGCCTCGGCGGGAGAGCCCGTCGCGCATACGTCCTCCATGAGCTCCGGCGGCAACCACAGCGACGTGCCCTTGCCCTTAAACGCATGCTCAAACTGCTTTTTGACGTCGTCGCTTTTCACAAAGGTTCCGTCGGCGAGTTTAACGCCGTCGAAGCGCGCCGGCAGTGCCACGACCTGCGCTCCGCCCTCGACGCGACCCATCTGTACCGCACCGGACGATTTGCGCACGCCAAAACACTCGGCAACCGCTACGACCGGATACTCCAGACCCTTGGACGCATGCACGGTCATGATGCGTACCGCGCCGTCACCCTCCTCGTTGAGGGCGCCCGGGGCCTCCTTGCCCGCCAAGAAGCGGTCGAAAGCGAGCGCAATGGAGCGCGGAGAATTGCCGAACTCGGCCTCTGCCTCGGCCACAGCGTCGAGCGCCTTGAGCACGTTGGCGGCAATGGCCTTGCCCTCGGGGCCGCGCTGCGCCAGACGCACGAACCAGCCGGAGGCATTGACCACGTCGCGCGCGATGGCGGCGAACGAATCGCGTCCCACGCGACGAAGCGCGTAGCGCAGCACCTCGCGGGCGCGCGTTACGAGCGGCAAGCCCTGCAAACCCGGCACATCGGAATCGCTCATGATGCCCGCATCGATGTTGCGACGCGACGTCTCGCCCGTCTGCTCGTCGAGTTTGGTCGCCAGCGCCAGGAACTCCTGGGCGCCGAGTGCAAACATCGGCGAGGCCAGCAACGGCATAAGACCCTGTGCCGTATCGGCCGGATTGGCGAGCGCGCAGACCAGGGCACGCACCGTCTGCACCTCGGCTGCCTGGGCAAAGAC
>CABSYS010000057.1:0-8557 GCA_902482045.1 uncultured Collinsella sp. | reverse complement strand
ACGAGATCTGCGCATGTCTCGTGGGCTCGGAGATGTGTATAAGAGACAGCGTCACAGCTCCGGTCCCGCCAAGATCGTCCTCGCACGTCTTGACTACCGTCTGCTGCACGGCCAGGTCGTCTTTACCTGGACCACCAAGGTCCAGGCCGAGCGCATCATCGTCGTCGACAACGCTGCCGCCAACGATGACATCAAGAAGGGCGCTCTTAAGCTGGCCAAGCCCCAGGGCGTTCGCCTGAACGTCTTCACCGTCGAGCGTGCCCTCGCCAAGATGGACAAGCTCAACACCCTCGGCGAGCGCGTCATGTTCGTCTTTGGCAACACCGCTGAGATGCTGCAGTTCTGCCAGGGCTACAAGCTCGACGCCATCAACCTGGGCGCCACCGCCAACCACGACGGTGCCGATCAGGTCGGAGGCAAGGACAGCTCCGTCTTCCTCGACGCCACCCAGAAGGCCGACGTCAACCAGCTGCTCGACATGGGCATTAAGCTCTACGTCCAGCAGACCCCTACGTATCAGAGCGTCGACATCGACGCCAAGCTGTAATCAACCAGGCTTTTGCCTGACTGAAAGGAGAAGGGTATGAATACGTTCATCAGTGCGGTGCTCGTCGGCCTCGTCGGCGTGTTCTGCATGTGGGACTCCCGCCTGCTCGGTCGTCTTAACTTCGAGCAGCCCCTCGTTGGCGCTACGCTCGTCGGTCTGCTGCTGGGCGATGTGCCCACCGGCCTTGCCGTCGGTGCCGCCGTCGAGCTCGTGTCCATGGGCCTGGTGCAGGTCGGCGCCGCCGTTCCGCCCGATATGGTCCTGGGCGGCATCGTGGCCGCTGCCTTTGCGTGCCTGACCGATGCTTCCGCCGAGACCGCCATGACGATCGCCATCCCGGTCGCCGTCCTGGGTCAGCTCCTCGGCATCGTGTTCCGTTCCATCATCGCCGCCCTCACCCATGTGGCAGATAGCGCAATCGATAACGGAAAGTTCAAGACCGCCTACCGTATGCACATCTGCGCCGGCTCCGGTCTGTACGCCGTCATGTACTTCCTGCCGATCTTCCTCGCCGTCTTTGTTGGCACCGACCTGGTTCAGGCCATCGTCAACATGGTTCCCGAGTGGCTGTCCACTGGTCTTAACGTTTCGACCAAGATCATGACCGCCTACGGCTTGGCCCTGCTGCTCACCATGATGATCAAGAAGGGTATGACTCCGTTCCTGTTCATCGGTTTCCTGCTCGCCGCTTACCTCAACCTGTCCGTCATCGCGGTCGCTCTGATCGGTGTGTGCCTGGCTGTCGTCTTCATGGGCTTCAAGTTCAACGGTTCCCATGCAGCCGCCGGTGTCGATTCCGACTATGATCCGCTCGAAGACGACGAAGACTAAGGAGGAACACACTATGGCAACCGCAACCAAGGACGTGTCCCTGAACAAGAAGGTCAGCCAGTTCTTCTGGCGCTCCTGGGCCATCCAGGCCTCTTGGAACTACGAGCGTCAGATGAACATGGGCTTCCTCTACGGTATGGTTCCCACGCTCGATCGCCTCTATCCGGATGAGTCCGACCCCAAGCAGCTCGCTGCTAAGAAAGAGGCTTACCACCGTCACATGGCGTTCTACAACTGCACCCCGCAGACGAGCGCCTTCATCCTAGGCCTCACCGCCTCCATGGAGGAGGAGTACGCCAAGGATCCCGAGAACTTCGATCCCGATTCGATCAACGCGGTCAAGACCTCCCTCATGGGTCCGCTTTCCGGCATCGGTGACTCCTTCTTCCAGGGCACCATCCGCGTTATCGCCTTTGGCCTGGGCGTTCAGCTGGCTCAGCAGGGCTCCATCATGGGCCCGATCCTGGCCATGCTCATCTCCATCGTCCCCTCTGTGCTGATCACCTGGTTCGCAGCCAAGATGGGCTATCAGGGCGGCCACGAGTACCTGAGCAAGCTTCAGGGCGGCGACCTCATGGAGAAGCTCATGTATGTCTGCGGCATCGTGGGCCTTATGTCCGTGGGCGGCATGATCGCTACGCTGATCGGCGCCACCACCCCGCTGCAGTTCGCTGAGGGCACCGTCGTTATCCAGGACATCCTGGACGGCATGATGCCCCAGATGATTTCCCTTGGCCTCACCGGCCTTATGTACTGGCTCATCAAGAAGAACGTCAACACCGGTTGGCTTCTCGTGATCGCCATCGTGGGCGGCATCGCCCTCTCCGCGGCCGGCATCCTGGCCTAGTCGCGACCAAGCGTCTAACCGCTTTCCCCCGGGGGCCTGCCTGGCATCCCATACCCCAGGCAGGCTTCCATCCCTAAAATGCGACAATGGGACAGTCCCTTTGTCGCATCCTTAACGGGCCGGCGACTCGGTCCAAACCACGGTAACCCTGCGAGCGCCCGGCAATGTGGCGCCGCAAAAATCGAAAGGAATGTGTCAGATGTACGAGATCGACCTTAACCTCCCTAAGCAGATCGTCGCTGACGTCCTGTCCAACCACGAGATCCACAGCGTCGCTTTCGTCGGCTGCGGTGCTTCCATGTCCGACCTTTACCCCGCCAAGTACTTCCTGGCCAACAACACGGACAAGCTGAACGTTCAGATCTTCACCGCTAACGAGTTCAACTACGACACGCCTTCCTGGGTCAACGAGCACACCTTCGTGATCACCTGCTCCCTCGGTGGCTCCACGCCCGAGACCGTCGAGGCCAACAAGACCGCCAAGAAGCACAACTGCCCGGTCGTCTCCCTCACCAACAAGGCTGGCTCCGCTCTGACCGTCGACGCTGACTACGTCATCGTTCACGGCTTCCACGCCAACTTCGCTGCCAAGTGCGAGAAGCCTGGCTATGCCATCGCTCTTGCTGTCGAGATCCTTCAGCAGACCGAGGGCTATGACCACTACGAGGACATGATCACCGGCCTCACCAACGTCTTCGAGCTCTGCGAGAACGCCGCTCAGCACTGCAAGAAGCTCGCCAAGAAGTTCGCCGAGGACTTCAAGGACGACAAGATGATCTACTTCATGGCTTCCGGTGCCTCCGAGAAGATGGCTTATTCTCACGCCGCCTTCCTGTTCACCGAGATGCAGTGGATCGACGCCGCCGCCTACAACACCGGCGAGTACTTCCACGGCCCGTTCGAGGTTTCCACCGAGGGTAAGCCCTACGTCTTCTTCATGTCCGATGGCGCTACCCGTCCGATGGACGCTCGCGCCCTCACCTTCCTTGAGCGCATGGGCGCCAAGGTCGCTCTGATCGACTCCAAGGACTACGGCCTGGCTGACGCCGTGCCCGCGAGCGTTGTCACCTACTTCAACCCGCTGCTGCACCTCGCCGTTATGCGTGAGTACGGCAACCAGATCGCCGAGGCCCGTCAGCACCCGCTGACCATGCGTCGCTACATGTGGAAGCTTTCCTACTAATCACAAGTAAGTAGACCTTACGGGTTGATTGAGAGGGGATGGGGTTTGCGCCCCGTCCCCTTTTTTGCTTTGGGGAGGGCGTATCCGTCGCGTCGCAAAACCCCAGATAAAACCTACCAAAATAAACCTGTCCCTTTTTGGCAGGTGGGAGGAGATGCGTATGATCAAGGCAGTGCTGTTTGATATGGACGGCGTGCTGGTCGATACCGAGTGGTTCTACAACCGTCGTCGCGTGGCGTTTATGGAAGAGAAAGGGTTCCACTTTGACGAGATCCCCGATCTTTCGGGGTCTAACGAGCCTGCCATTTGGGAGGCGCTGGTGCCCGACGATGTTGAGCTGCGCGAGCGTCTGCGCGTGGAGTACAAGCAGGTCTACAGCCCGGACCACCCCGTTCCGTATGCCGAGCTGCTCAACGAGCAGACGGAGCCGGTGATGCGTGAGCTGCACGAGCGCGGCGTGAAGTGTGCCATCGCGAGCTCGTCCTATCGCGAGTTGATTGACGAGCTGGTAGAGATTGCCGATATCGCCGATGTGCTGGACTACACCATCAGCGGTCACGAGTGCAGTGCGTTTAAGCCCGACCCCGAGATCTACCTGCGTGCCATGGAGGCGCTGGGGGTGGAGCCTGCCGAGTGCCTGGTTATCGAGGATTCGCCTTTAGGCATCGAGGCCGGCAAACGCTCCGGCGCCCGAGTCCTGGCGCTGCGTCCGCACGAGGGCGTCAACCTCGATCAATCGCGAGCCGATGCCGTTATCGATAATCTGACCGACATTTTGGTCGCTTTGTAGTGTCAATCCGCCGCGAGAAGCACGGGTTCAAACGTTTTTTGTGATGGATTGGCTTACTTTGGTTTCAATTTTGATCCTTTTGGCTTCGATTCGGGCTAAGTGAGTAGACTTTTTGGTGTGGGACGAGCACAAAGTGCATCTGCTCTAGTAAAACCGCAGGTCACAGAGTTGGCGGTTTTGGGTGTGCTCGGCAGATCGTAAAAAGTCTACTCACTTGTAATTTGGGCCTTTGGTCGTGGGGGTTGCTGGTCCCGCTTTGGTTGTCGAGGGAGGGCGAATTGAAGCGCCCTCGCACGCCCCATGCTACAATCGCCGACATGCCTCACAACCAGATTTGCCTTCGAAAGGAGCCTGCGTGGCGAACGCCATCGATCAGCTCACGGACCGCGTGCTCGTGCTCGGCCGCCTTACCATCGTCCGCCGCGCCATTACTGCCGTGGCGGTCACGATTTCCGCCGTTCTCCAGGCATTCCTGATCCAGGCGTTCATTCGGCCCGCCGACCTGCTTCCGAGCGGTCTTACCGGCGTCGCGGTCCTGCTCGATCGCGTTACCTCGCTGGGCGGCGTTCACATCGACATCTCGCTCGGTATGCTCGCGCTCAACATCCCCGTGGCGCTCCTATGCTGGAGCGGCATTAGCAAGCGCTTCGTCATCTTCTCGATGATGCAGGTCGTGCTCTCGTCGCTGTTCCTCAACATCTTTCACTTTTCCCCGTTTTTGGGCGACAAGATCATGCTCATCATTTTTGGCGGCGTGGTCTCGGGCCTGGGCGCTGCCATCGCGCTTAAGTCCGGCGCATCCACCGGCGGCACCGACTTTATCGCGCTGTGGGTCTCCAACCACACGGGCAAGACCATCTGGGGCGTCATTTTTGGGTTCAACTGCTTTATCCTGGCGATCTTTGGCTTTATGTTTGGCTGGGACAATGCGGCGTACTCCATCGTGTTCCAGTTTATTTCGACCAAGACCATCGACAGCTTCTATCGTCGGTACGACCGCGTGACGCTGCAGATCACGACGCGCAAGGCAAACGAGGTCATGACCGCCTATGTTGACCATTTTCAGCATGGCATTAGCTGCGCCGAGGTCATCGGCGGATACAGCCGCGAAAAGATGTATCTGCTGCACGCCGTTGTCTCGACCTACGAGAGCCAGGACATTATCAAGCTGGTGTGCGACATTGATCCCGGCGCCGTGATCAATGTGTTCCACACGCTCAACTTTGTGGGCGGCTGGTGGGGCGGTCATGTCGACGAGCCCATGCCCACGGCCGTTCCCGATCCCGACAAGCCCGCACGCATGGCCAGCAGGCAGGCGCGCCTCAGCGAGCAGGATAGCCTGCAGCAGGACGACGGCAAGTAGGGTTTTGGCATTTTGCCGGCCTGAGGCAACCCATCAGCATGAGCCCCTCGAAAGCCCCGTTGCTTTTTAGAGGCTCTCGTTTGCCCAGATAAAACCTACCAAAATGAAGCTGTCGCTTTTTGGTAGGGAGGGTGTATCGTTTTATCAATATGAGGTAACATGAAACTAGACGTTATATACGTATTAGTTATTTCAATATTTCGATAAGAGTGATTAGATATGCCTACGCCCAAAAATGCACCGCTTTACCAGCAGATTTACGACGAAATCAAGGACGCGATCGAGAAAGGTGTTTATGCACTCAAGGAGCGTATTCCGTCCGAGCTTGAGCTAGCCGAGCAGTACGACGTGAGCCGCATTACGGTGCGCCGCGCCGTCGAGGAGCTGTGCTCCGATGGCTACCTGGTTAAGCAGCAGGGCCGTGGCACCTTTGTCTCCACGCCGCACATCAACCGCCAGTTCCACGCTTCGACGCTGCAGACGTTTACCGCGCTGTGTGCCGATAATGGCATGAAGGCGGGCGCGCATGTGGTCGATCGCCAGATTGTGCCGGCACGTCAAAACGAGATGGAGTTCTTTGGCCTGCAAAAGGACGCGCTGCTGCTGCATATTAAGCGCGTGCGTACAGCCGACGGCGAGCCCATCTTTGAGGAGAACATCTTTGTGCCGTTTGACGCCTACCGTGAGCTGTTGACGGCCGATCTTGAGGACAAGTCGATTTTTGCCGAGGTCGAGCGTGTTGGCGGAACGCCGATTGTCTCGGTTGGCTACCGCACGGTCGAGGCCGTTCGTGCCAATACCGAGCAGGCGGCCGAGTTGGGCATTGCTCCGCACGATCCGCTGCTCAACCTGCGTGCCAGCTTTACCGGTCCCAATGGCGAGCCGGTCCTGATGGGTAAGCAGTACTACGTGGGATCGCGCTACGTTATGGTCATGTAAGTTGCGCGGTTTTACCAAACCGCGCAACGGCTCGACGCTGCAAACGCTCCTAAGCGGCAATCTGACGTTCAATCGTCGGTCGCGTACCGAAGTACGCTTCCCTCCTCTTTCACGTCACCTTGCTCGCTTAGGGGCGTTTTCGCTGACTTATGCTCAACCAGCGACGTTTCCGTGCTTGTCAAGAGATAAAACATCGGCGTTGATGGGCCGGCACTTGGAGACGTTCCTCTTCTGCCGGCACCTGGGGACACTCCTTAGTCGTTGGGGACGTTCTTAAACGACTGGTCATTCAAGAACGTCCCCAATGACTACCCGCAGAATGAGCGTGGCTGACAGCCGGGCGACGCCGGTCCGCGTGGCGGCGTATAATCGGCAGCAGATGATTCTGACGTTAGGAAACCATGACCGATAGCATGCAGCAGATGGCGCTCGACACGCTCGGCGCCTATTTTGGCTACACCTCGTTTCGCCCGGGACAGGACCGCATGGTCGATGCGATCCTTGCCGGTCGCGATGCGCTGGGCGTTATGCCCACGGGCGCCGGCAAGTCCATTTGCTACCAGGTACCCGCGCTCATGCTGCCCGGCATCACCTTTGTGGTGAGTCCGCTGCTGTCGCTTATGGAGGACCAGACCCGCGCGTTGCTCGCGGCGGGTGCGCGACCCAGCTATCTCAACTCCAGTCTTACTCCGGCCCAACAAAACACCGTGCTCAAACGGGCACGTGAGGGCCGCTACCAGCTTATGTATGTGGCGCCCGAGCGCCTGCTCGAGCCGCGCTTTTTAGCCTTTGCGCAGGAAGCTGCGGCCAAAGGCGGCATTGGCGTGCCGCTCGTGGCCATTGACGAGGCCCACTGCGTAAGCCAATGGGGCCAGGATTTCCGCCCCGCCTACCTGCAGATTCGCGAGTTTATCGATTCCCTGCCGCAGCGCCCCATCGTGGCGGCCTTTACCGCCACGGCGACCGAGCGCGTGCGTGCGGACATTCAGCAGATGCTCGGCCTGCAAAACCCCGCGACGGTGGTGACGGGCTTCGATCGCAAGAACCTCTACTTTGGCTGCGAGGAGATGGGCGACAAGGCCAAGGCCGCGTGGGTGCGCGACTATGTGATCGCGCATTCGAGCGAGAGCGGCATCGTGTATTGCTCGACCCGCAAGACCGTCGACGCGCTGGCAGGCGAGCTTGCCGAGGCGCTGGGATCCAGCGGCATTCGCGTTGGCCGCTACCATGCCGGCATGGGCAACGACGCCCGTCGTCAAAGTCAACGCGCCTTTATCGATGACGATATCCAGGTGATGGTTGCCACCAACGCCTTTGGCATGGGCATCGACAAGCCCAACGTGCGCTACGTGATCCATAACAACGTGCCCGAGAGCATCGAGGCCTACTACCAAGAGGCGGGCCGCGCCGGCCGCGACGGCGATCCGGCAAGCTGCCATTTGCTGTGGAACGGTAACGATTTTCGCATGCGTCGCTTTTTGATCGACCGCGGCGATGCGGCCGACGAGGCGCTCGACGACGAGCAGCGCGCGTGGGCGCTCCAGAACCGTTATCGCCTACTCAGCCAGATGGAGGGCTACTGCAATACCACCGGCTGCCTGCGCGAATACATGCTGCGCTACTTTGGCGACGAGGCCGCGGCCGAGCATGCGGCGGCCGCCGCGGGCGGCACGGCAGACGACGCCGAGGGCTGCGGCAACTGCAGTAACTGCCTCACGCAGTTCGAGGTCGAGGACGTCACCGATATGGCCCGCGCTGCCGTGCGCTATGTGGCCACGCGCCCCATGCACTTTGGCAAGTCGCTCATCGCCGATGTGCTCCACGGAGGCAACACCGAGCGCATTCGCCAGATGCATCTGGACGAGGACCGCGGCTACGGTGAGCTGTCGAGCGAATCGGTCGGGCGCATCAAGGACATCATCGGCCAGCTGTGCGGCCGCGGCTATCTGGCCACCTCGCAGGGGCAGTACCCGGTCGTGGGCCTGGGCCCGCGCGCCGGTGAGGTCGCTGTCTCTTATACACATCTGACGCTGCCGACGACTTAATAGGTGTAGATC
>CABSYS010000056.1:0-8577 GCA_902482045.1 uncultured Collinsella sp. | reverse complement strand
CCAATCGCATGACGCTCGATGCCGACCATCGCATGTACGACTACAAGCTACGTCATGCCATGCACCTCGATCGACGCAATATCACGCAAGTTCACGCCGACGACTTCGAAATAAGCGATCGAATTTTTGACGCCTTTTCGATGCTCAATGAGGGCCGATATTTCTTTATCGAGAACTTGGACAAACATCGCACCCTTTGGTCACAAGGTGCCTTGCGCGATCTTGGCCTTCCCTCGGAGCACATAGACAACTGTCGCGATTACTGGAAAACGCGCGTCCATCCCGACGACCTTGAGGCCTGCATCAACGACATCGACCAAGTCTACAACGGCACCAAGCACCGTCGCGTCATGCAGTATCGTGTGCGCAACGCCGTCGGCGACTACGTCCTTTGCCGTGCTCGCGGGTTTCGTATCGACGGCGACGGAAATGTCCCCTCGCTCTATGTCGGCGAGCTCGTCAACCACTCACTTGCCGAAACCGTCGACGCCGCCACAGGCCTCGGAACGCAGCGCATGCTGGCCAACGCCATCGACGCCTGCCGCCGCGATCGTTGCGAGACAGGGCTTATAGCGGTGCGCGTTCGTGGCACGACAAAGCTCAACGAGCTCTACGGGGCCGAGGCCGTCGACAACATGCTTGCCGAATACGCAGGCCGTATGCTGTCGATCACTCGCGGCAGGAGCCGGGTCTACCGTTCACGAAGCGTTCAGTTCGTCGTGCTCAGCAACGACCTAGACCACGAGGCATTCGAGCAACTGACCCGCCACCTTAAAGAGGCCGTTTTCGCTCCTGTTCGAATCGCAGGCGACACCATTACTCCCGTCTGCCTTGTCGTCCCGGCCTTTTACGAGCACTTAACCCATCAAGCGACCGCCGTTTTAGGCGAACTCAACCGTCGCCTTCGCACGGCCGGCGGGCTTGTTCCCAACGACAGCCTCCCCATACCCGAGGCTGAGCGCAAAAGCGCCATCGCCGAACGTATCGACTCACTCACGGGCCTCTATCGACCCAGCGAGTTTATGCGGCGCGCCAACGCTTTTCTCGAGGCAAGACGCGACGGCGCCTGGTGCATCGCCACGGTCGACATGGGCCACATGCGCCTGTTTAACGAATGGTATGGACAGGCCGAAGGCGACCGCCTGCTTGCCGATGTGGGCACGGTCCTCAAGGACATCGAGAATGCCGACATGGGCGTCGCAGGGTACTGGGGCCAAGATGACTTTTGCGTACTCATCCCCTTTAAGCACATCACCGTCCATCAAATCTACAACCGCGTTCGCGAGGCAGTAGCCAGGTATGATGGCGGCGTAGGTTTTTGGCCGTCCATGGGCGTTTACCCCATCGATTCCAATGAGGAGATCACCATCGATGCGCAGGCAAAGGCCATGTTTACCAATCGGCGCGCAAAAAACGACTTTAAGGAGCGCATTGCCATTTTTTGCCCCGAGGAGTACAAGCGCGAAATCGTGTTCAACCGCACGCTGACCGAATTCCAGTACGCGCTGTCAAATGGTCGCATCACGTACTATCTTCAGCCCCAGGTCGATATGGAAACCGGCGAGATTATTGGCGCCGAAGCACTCACCCGCTGGATTAACAAGGACGGCTCTCTCATTTCGCCCGCAACGTTTATCCCCGCACTCGAGGAAAGCGGCTTTGTAGTGACGCTCGACAAATATGTTTGGCAGGGCGTCGCCATGTGGCTCCGCGAGCGCCTCAATCGAGGACTTCGCGTGGTTCCGATTTCCCTCAATGTGTCGCGCGTAGACATTCTTGCCTGCGATGTCGCCGAGCATATGGGGTCGCTCGCCGCCCAGTACAACCTGCCGCCCGAACTCATGCACATCGAGATCACCGAGACCGCCTATACCGGAGAGTCCGAGGCCGTGGATAAGCTGACCGCGGATCTGCACACCCGTGGCTTCTCGACCTACATGGACGATTTTGGCACCGGCCAGTCCACGCTCGCGATGCTCAAGAACGTCAACGTCGACGTCATCAAGCTCGACCGCACCTTTGTGCCCACCGACCGCGATCAAGGCCGCAGCACGCAAATCATTTCATCGATGCTCGAAATGGCGCAGTCGCTCCATCTGCCCGTCGTGGTCGAAGGCGTCGAGACAAATGAGCAGGCGAACATGCTACGACAAATGGGCGCCCGCTACGCTCAGGGCTTCCTCTACTACCGCCCCATGCAGGCGAAGGATTTTGAGGCATTGCTCGATGGCGGCAATAACAACTGATACGCTCGCGCGCAAAACGTCACCGTCGAAGGGGATATTTGTCTCCATTAGCTAACTTATATCCCCAATTCAAACCGAATTGGGGATATGATACAAACCGTTGTTCCGCCCAAGGAGGTTATCCATCATGAACGAGTCGTATCGCCTGGGCGAGCAATCGATTATTGCCTATCTTCAGCGACTTGCGAACGGCGTCTCGACCGCCGAACTCGATGTTGCCGCGCTGCCTGCTGGGCTACGCGCCGTTGGCGAGCAACTGCAAAAGACGCATGCCATCCTGCAACAAGAGCGCCAGCTGCTTGAGCGCAACGCCTATATCGATCCGCTCACCAACTTGGGCAACCGCAGCGGACTCGACCGTCACGTCGAGCAACTCTGGCACAAAGGCGACCCCTTCACCTGCGCCTATATTGACATCGACCATCTCAAGCATTGCAATGATAGGTTTGGCCACGCCGAAGGCAATCGCTATATTCTGAGCATCTGCCGCACGCTCTCCGAAACCATGGAGCACGATGAGATGCTGTTCCGTATCGGTGGAGACGAGTTTGTGCTCATCTCGCTCTCCGCAAACGAGATTGAACTCGAGCAGCGCTTGGAGCAGGTACGTACCGGACTGATCGAGGCGAGCTCAGGTGGCAAGGCGCCCATGATCGGCAGCTTTAGTTTTGGCTGCTCGCGCGTCGACCCACTTGCCGGCGACACGCGTCGCCAGATGACGATGGATGCCGATCGCAAGATGTATCGCTATAAGCTTATGCATCGTGTGCAGCAACCGAAAGACAATGATGTGGCGCAACGCCCAATCGTCGATCAGCTTCCCTGTAACGACCGAGTGTTCCAAGCGATCTCCATGAGCTCCGAGACGCGCTATCCGTTCATCCTTAACCTCGATACGGGCGAATCGCAATGGTCGGTTAACGCCGTGCGCGATTTTGACCTGCCCTCCCAGCACCCTTTTAACTCACTCGACATGTGGCTCGCCCGCGTTCATCCCGAGGACCGCGACAACGTACGCGCCGAGCTCGACATGGTGATACACGGCACATGGCACTTCCACTACATGCAGTATCGCGTAATGGATGCCACCGGAAAATACGTGCTTTGCGACTGCACAGGCTACCGTTTGGACGGCACCGATACCGAGCCCAGCATGTATGTTGGCATTATCATCAACCGAAGCTTGGCAGATACGACCGACTCGGTAACGGGCCTGGGCGATGTCCACGCACTGGTCAACGCTATTGGAGAGATGCGCCACGTGCCGCACGAGGCAGGCTTTATTGCCATTAAGGTCGACGATATCGCCGAGGTCAATGCCCGCTTTGGATTCGATGCAGGCGACCGCGTGCTCGCCGAAAGCGCCGCCTGCCTCATGGATTGTTCGCGCGGCAAGGGTCGCCTGTTCCGCTCGACGGGACCAATGTTCGTGGCGCTTTTCGATGAGCTCGGCCCCGAGGCAATCGACGAGCTCGCAGACGAAATCGAGCGGTTCCTGGGTTCTCCTGTGCTCATCGGCTCGCTTGAATATCAGCCACCCATTCGTGTGGCCACGCTTCATCTGGACGCTGTCGATCGACAGCCCGTTTCCATTTTGAACGAGCTCAAAGCGTTGCTTGGGAAAGCCGTGCAGGTGCCAGGTACCAAACTGGATTAGCGCCGCGCCCGCGCCGCCCCCCCATCGTGCGATAATCCTCTGCAGAAGTCACCAAAAGCAGAGGGAGTTTGTGATGAAGGTTCTTTTGGTCAATGGCAGCCCCAAGGCAAATGGCAACACCGCCCGCGCACTCGCCGAGATCGCCGAGCAGCTCAATGCCGAAGGTATTGATACCGAGGTGTTTCAGCTGGGCGCCAAGCCCATTCGCGACTGCATCGGCTGCGGTCAGTGCGGCAAGCTTGGCGGTCGCTGCACCTTTGACGACGACGTGGTGAACGAGCTCATCGCTGCCGCCGAGCAGGCAGACGGCTTTGTCTTTGGCTCGCCCGTCTACTATGCGCATCCCAGCGGACGCATCCTCTCGGCTCTCGACCGCGCATTCTATGCCGGAGGCAAAGCCTTTGCACACAAGCCGGGCGCTGCCGTCGCCGTCGCCCGTCGCGGCGGTACATCGACCACCTTCGATGTGCTCAACAAGTACTTCACCATCAACCAGATGCCCGTGGTCGCCTCCACGTACTGGAACAACGTGTTTGGCCGCGTGCCCGGCGACGCCGATGGGGATGCCGAGGGCCTTGCCACCATGCGCAACATCGGTAAAAACATGGCCTGGCTCCTGCGCTGTATCGAGGCAGGACAGGCCGCTGGTATCAACGCACCCGAAGCCGATCGCGCAACGACCAACTTCATCAGGTAGAACGGCGGAACATACTATGAACGTGCAAATCTTCGGCACCAAGAAGTCCTTCGATACCAAGAAGGCACAGCGTTATTTTAAGGAGCGCCGCATTAAGGTGCAGTTTATCGACCTTAAGGAAAAGGAGATGAGCAAAGGCGAGCTCACGAGCGTGATGCAGGCGGTCGGCGGCATCGACAAGCTGCTCAACCCCAAAGCCAAGGACGAGGAGACGCTCGCGCTCATTCAGCATCTCACCCCCAGTCAGCGCTTCGACAAGCTGCTCGAGAACCAGCAGGTCTTGGCCGAGCCCATCGTGCGCAACGGCAAAAAGGCCACCGTCGGTTATTGCCCCGATGTATGGGGAGCCTGGGAGTAGCTTGTGTTATTTGCCGGCGCGTGGGTATAAGAGCAGGCGTTTGGCATAAGATTCAACTGTAAGCCATGTCTAACAAAGGAGGGCACATGCCCAACAAACCCGTGAAGATCATCATGCTTACCGGATACCTCGGTGCCGGCAAGACCACGCTGCTCAACCACATCCTCGCTAACGACGGCGGCATCCGCGCCGCCGTGATCGTCAACGATATCGGCGAGATCAACGTCGACGCCAGCCTTATCGCCGACGGCGGCCTTTCCGAGACCGATGACCTCATCCCGCTCACCAACGGCTGCATCTGCTGCACGCTTTCGGACGACCTGGCCAACCAGCTGCAGGGCATCGCCGATTCGGGCAACTTCGACTACATCATCATCGAGGCTTCGGGCATTTGCGAGCCTATCCCCATCGCCTACACCATCTCGAGCTTCTGCGACGAGGCCAAGGTGGGCGGCGAGCCCAAGCTCGCGCTCGACAACATCGTGGCCGTGGTCGACTGCGCCCGCATGTACGACGAGTTCAACGGCGGTCGCGACCTGCTGGCCGAGGATATCGACGAGGACGACATCGAAAGCCTGCTCATCCAGCAGATCGAGTTCTGCTCCACGCTGATCCTCAACAAGACCGATACCGTGAGCCCTGAGCAGATCGCCGAGCTTAAGGCCATCGTGCGCAGCCTGCAGAAAGACGCCGTGATCGTCGAGGCCCAAAACGGCGAGGTCCCCATGGAGGAGCTGCTCGACACCGACCGCTTCGACTTTATGCGCGCCTACAACTCCGCCGCCTGGATCGAGGCCATGGAGCATCCCGAGGAGCACGATGACCCTGAGGTGCTCGAGTACGACATCGAGACCTTTGTTTACTCGCGCCGCAAGCCGTTTGACCTGCAGAAGTTCACCGATTTTGTTGAGCAGGAGTGGCCCGACGAGGTCATTCGCGTCAAGGGTCCGCTGTGGCAGAACGACAATCCGGACATGTGCTACATGTTTGAGCAGGCCGGCCACCAGATGCGCCTGATGGAGAACGGCCTGTTTGTCGACTCGGCGCCCGAGGGCGAGAAGCAGAAAATTATCGACGAGAACCCCGAGATTATGCAGATTTGGGATGACGAGACGGGCGACCGTATGACGAGCCTGTGCATCATCGGCCGTCACATGGACAAGGATGCGCTCATCGCTGCCCTCGATGCCTGTCTGACCGACTGGCACCGCGCCTAGGTTTATCCAAGCGGGCATTTTTCCGCCTACGCAACCGCCAAACCACCACGAAGGTGCCCTTCGTGGTGGTTTTTCGTTCTGAGCCAAGGAGATTCATGTTCAACATCGTGCTGTATGCGCCCGAAATTCCGGCCAATACGGGCAATATCGGTCGCACCTGCGTGGTCACCGGCGCCCGCCTGCATCTGGTGGAGCCGCTGGGGTTTTCACTCGACGACAAGACGGTGCGTCGCGCCGGCCTGGGCTACTGGCAAAACTTGGACGTGACAACCTATGCCGGATGGGAGGATTTCCTTGCGCGCAACGGCCTCTCCCCCGCCGACGAGCGCCTGCATCTGCTGACCAAAAAGGCACGCCGCACCTATGCGCAAAGCACCTACCGCGACGGTGACTATTTGGTCTTTGGCAGCGAGAGCTCGGGCATTCCCGAGGAGCTACTCGCTGCAGCGCCCACGTGCTGCGAGCGCATCCCGATGCTGCGCGATTGCGACTCGCTCGATAACGCCGAGACTTGGGAAGCTCACGAGGAGTCGCTGGGGCATACCGAGGACAGCCACGAGGCCATCCTTCAGCAGGATATCTGCGGCAACTTCGTCAACCCCGACGACTACCGCATCAGCGCACTCAACCTCTCCAACAGCGCCGCCATCGTCCTCTACGAAGCTCTCCGCCAGACCGGCTTTGCCGGCATGTGACAAAGGGACAGTCCCTTTGTCACATTCGACCGCCATAGAGTTAAATGTAATTAATCACTTTTAACTTAAATTAACTAGAATAAAATGAAGTTAACCCGAGACGCTAAAGGAGGGCCTTGTGAAATATCTCGAGAACCCGTTTACCCCCAGTTTTGGTGAGGTTCCTGCCCATCTCGCTGGCAGACAACAGATTATTCGGGATTTGGACCGTGCCTTCTTGAGCCAGCGCAGGCGCCCAGAATTGACCTCGATCTTCTCAGGCGCGCGTGGAACCGGTAAAACTGCTCTCATGTCATCGCTTGCGACAAGGGCGGAATCCCACGGCTGGATAGCCGTAAAGACGACCGCGCTCCCGGGAATGCTTGAGGAAATCGAGTTCGGGGCGAAACGTGCTGCCGGCCATCTTATCGACCCGTCCAACCACTTCGAAGTCACCGGTCTCGGAATTGCACCGCTCGGCAGCATCGAGGTCAATCGCGTTCACGATGCCTCAACCTGGCGTTATCGCATGAGCGACATCATCGACCAGCTCAACGAGGCGGGCACCGGTCTGCTCGTCACGGTTGACGAGGTGGACCCGACACTCGACGAGATGATTCAGCTCGCAGCGACGTATCAGCACTTTGTGACCGATGGGAAACGCGTCGCCCTGCTCATGGCGGGACTTCCCAACAACGTCTCGACGTTGCTGAACCACAAGACGGTCTCGTTCCTTCGCCGCGCCCAACAATATCATCTGGGTCGCATTGCCGACTATGACGTACGCGAGGCCTTGATTCGCACGATCCAGGAAAACGATCGCCTGGCAGATGCTGAGGGAATCGATAGAGCCGTTCGCTCGATCTCTGGTTTTCCCTTCCTATTGCAACTCGTAGGCTACCGTGCCTGGGATCTCACAAGCGATTCGAAGGAAATCTCGTCACGCGACTTTGACCTGGGAATCAAAATCGCGCGCGACGAGATGGACGACCGAATCCTCGCGGCAACCTATCGGGAACTCACTGCAGAGGACAAGCGATTCCTCATCGCCATGCTCGATGACGAGGAAGAGTCCACCACCGCTGACCTTGTCGAGCGCCTTAAGCGTTCGCCGCAGCAGGTCTCCCGCTACCGACGCCGCATGATAGATGCCGGCATCATCGGGGAACGAGGACGGGGGCTCGTCGCATTTGAATTGCCATTCTTCCGCGACTATCTCGCGGCTCAATGCGTGAAATAGGCATCAATGAGGCAAAGGGACTGTCCCTTTGCCTCATTGTCTATAGATAGCGGCCGGTGATGCTTGCGGAGCAGGCTGCGATGTCGCCCGGCGTGCCGGCGCAGACGATTTTCCCGCCAGCGTCGCCACCGCCCGGGCCCATGTCGATCACGTAATCGGCGTTACGGATAAGATCGAGATCGTGCTCGATCACGACAACCGTGGCGCCCTTGGCAACAAGGCCGTCGAACACACTCAGCAACACCTGGACATCGAGCGGATGCAGTCCGATTGTGGGCTCGTCGAACACGAATACGGCATCATCCTGCACGCGACCCATCTCGCTCGCAAGCTTAAGACGCTGCGCCTCACCGCCCGAAAGCGCCGGCGTGGGCTCGCCAAGCGTGAGATAGCCCAGGCCCAGGTCATGCAAGGCCTGCAAGCGCGTCTGAACCTTCTTGAGTCCCAGCGTGGCGTCGATGGCCTCGTCCACACTCATGTCCATGAGC
>CABSYS010000055.1:0-8641 GCA_902482045.1 uncultured Collinsella sp. | reverse complement strand
ATCTACACCTATTAAGTCGTCGGCAGCGTCAGATGTGTATAAGAGACAGTCGCTATGTCGGTCCATGCCACTCATCGCTTGCGTTTGCCCTGCTTGCGGGGACGCCATCCTTTCCGCTCAATCGCGCTTAATCCGTTACTCGCAGGTAGAGAATTCAGGCAGAATACAACACCATACGATAAGGTAAAAGAATAGCATTGACCTGCGGTTTGCTCCACAACGCAAGCCTTAATGATGTCTTAAAAGTCAAACCCTTGGTGTAAGGGGGTCAGGTTACTTCGCACCAACATGGTGCAAACAAACCTGGCCCCCTTGCATCAAATTCGGATTTTCTGAACCCGCTGGTCAGGGGCACTCTTATTGGCAAAAAGGCGGGGAGCACCGATACGGCACTCCCCGCCCACTCAACCGTGCGCGCATTGTTCACGCAACGGTTCGCACGTCCATTCAAACTTTGCCTCATCTTAACCTCATTTTGAGGTCAACTGCGCCCTGTTTTCGACGTTTGCCCAGTTGTTTGCTTGCTTCATCTTAACCTCATCTTCACCTCATTTGAGGTGAAGATGAGGTTAAGGGCGCGTTTAAGCTAGCTGAGAACCCTCCAATACCCCGCAAAGCTTGAGCCCTCCCGCTTTAAACGGCCATCCTGCTTAAGAGCCTTAACGTCCCTGTCGGCCATGCTCTTTGTAATGCCAATCGCGTTACAAAGCTCGAGCAGCGTTGCCTCGGGGTGCTCCGCAAAATAAGCCAGCACGCAATCACGGCGCGCAGCAATCCCCGATGCGCCCGCATAGCCGCGCCGTACATAGTGGCCGTCATCGCCAGTAGCTTTATCCGAGCGCCAGGCAAAGAGCGTCGTGAGGAAATATATCCTGTCCTCATCCGTCTCGAACCGCGGCGCCGGCGAGCCGTTAACTTCAAGCGCGTGCAGGATCTTGTGAAATCCCGTGTTACGGCCTTCGGTAAGATGCAGCTCTTTGAGAAAATCGCCCACACGACGATTGCGATATCTTCTGCTCACCGCCCGATACTGCATAAGGTTCTCGATTGTGATCGAACGGTCGGCCCCCGGGTGACTCAAAATTTCAATCCTATCCGGCAGCACTCGAACCTCAATTGGCTCACGAGAATCGTAGCCCTTGTGATATACGGCGTTTGAAAGCGCTTCCTCGATCGCGGCATAGGGGTAGTTAAAATGCCGATCCGCCTCAGCAACATCCGGACGCTTTATCACCGTCTCCTCAATGATGGAATTCTGAATGTAACGAAGCGCTTCGCGCAGCTGCTGATCGACCGGCCCTGCAAACGTATGCTCAAAGAGTCGGTCTCCCCCTTCGCCATCGGGAAGCTCTACGACATCGATATGCGCGTACGGAAACCATTTCTCTGGGTCCATCGAGAAGAACAGAAGCCCAACGTTTTTAGGCTTAATGTACTCGTCTGGACCATCTGCAATATTCATGCTGCGGCAAAGATCGGCAAGGTCCATTGTGTCGACCATCGGATACAGCGAGCTGTTCACTTCTTTTAGATAGCTCTTGATGAGAGGGATACTCAAGTCGCTCAGCTCGGCCGAGTGATTGATGCGATCATCGAACGGAACATTGTTGGCCAAGTTGTAGAGCTCGCGCTTTTCTTCCTCACTCGGCGCGATGGTGCTAGCCATCTTTCTGATCCAATAGACGCGCTCCGACTTGCCACCCGTTACGACCTTTGGGGACGAATAAGGTCGCACGCTTCCACCCGGAGCCCAAACAACAATAAATTTCTTGTCCTTATATTCGGCAACCTCGGTAATAGGAATGTAGCTTGGTTGAATCAGCTTGCACTTGTTGAGCATATCCTTGAGATACGCATCGATTTTGCTATCCGGCACGCCTTTGAACTGAGCAGGCTTTCCCTCCCCGTTGTCGGAAACTCCGATAACGAGATAGCCACCGCCCCAGTTGTCAACGTCATTGGCAAAGGCGCAAATCGTCTTGAGCGAAGCCTGGGGATCCCATGTCTCTTTGAGCTCAATGCGAGCCCACTCGACCACACCGCCGCCAAGCAGCGTTTGTATGTTTATTGGCAGTGCCATTCGTGCGCCTCCCGGTCCATTGGCTTTGCCTCATCTTAACCTCATTTTGAGGTCAACGATAGCGATATTTCAGTGTTTGCCCAGTTGTTTGCTTGCCTCATCTTAACCTCATCTTTGCCTCATTTGAGGTGAAGATGAGGTTAAGGGTGCGTTTAAGCTCGCCTGCCTTCTCGCACAAAAACCGGGGTGGGGCTTGCTGTTCTTGCAAGCCCCACCCCGGTCGATGGCCTATGTTCGTTGGGACGCAGTCGGGCGAGGCGGATCCGTGCTACCGCCCCGCCTGGCCGCGAAGTTAACTACAGCTCGTTGGCCGCGTGATATGCCGTGCGAATGGCGCTCGCGATATCGGCGGTGCGCTCGCCCGAGCAGTCGCCCACGCAGGTCACGGGCACCGTCACGCCGTCCAGGTCAAACGCGTTGGCCTTGGAGCCCACGGCCATCACCACGTAATCGCAGGCGATCTTCACCGGCTCCTCGGCGCCGTCCTCGGTGGTGCGAATGGCCTCCACGCCCTCGTCGGTAATGGCGGTCAGGCGGGTCTTCACGTGCTGCTCCACGTTGTGCTCTGCAAAGTCGCTCATGATCAGCGGCAGAATGGTCTCGGACTCGCCCGCGGCAATCTTGTCGAGCATCTCCACGATCGCCACCTCGCAGCCGTGCTGCAGCAGGTACTCGGCAGTCTCGGTGCCCACCAGGCCACCGCCAATGACGGCGACGCGGCCGCTGAGCTCCACCTTGCCGGCCAGCACGTCCCAGCTCGAGACGACCTTGTCCGAGTCGGCACCCGGAACAGGAATGACCACGTCGTGTGCGCCCACAGCCACAATCGCGGCGTCGGCGGCGTTGAGGTCCTCAGCGGTAGCGGCACGGTTGAGCTCAACCTTCACGCCCAGGCCGGGCAGAATCTTCTCGTAGTACTCGACCGAGCGCATGATCTCGTCCTTGCGCGGAGGCGCAGCCGCCAGCACAATCTGGCCGCCCAGATGGTCGCTCGCCTCGTAGACGGTCACATCGTAGCCGCGCTTGGCCGCCACGCGCGCGGCCTCCAGGCCGGCAATACCGCCGCCCACCACGGCGATCTTCTTGTCGCCCTCGCCCGGCTTAATGGCGATGGTCGCCTCGTCGCCGTTCTCGGCGTTGAGCACGCACGAGATGTACTTGCGGTTTTGAATCGCGTCGACGCAGCCCTTGTTGCAGTTGAGGCACTCGCGGATGGGCTCACCCGTGGCAGCCTTCAGCGCAATGTCGGGGTCGCACATGAGCGAGCGGCCATAGGCGATGATGTCGGCCGCGCCGTCTTCCAGAATCTTCTCGCCGGCCTCGACCGAGATGACACGGCCCACGGTTGCCACCGGCACGGAGACCAGGGCCTTGACGCGCTCGGCCACGGGCAGCGTCCAGTTGTAGGGCATGGCGCCCATAGGCGGAATGGTGTCGCCCATGTTGCCGGTGTGGTTGGCCTGTGCAACCTGGATCATGTCGACGCCCGCGCCCTCGAGCAGCTTGGCGAACTCGCAGGCCTCGTCGGGCTGCAGGCCGCCCTTGCCGCGCGGCGTGCCGTCGGGGTTCTCCATGATCACGGGGAGCTTGTACTCCACCATCAGCTGCGGCGCAGCTTCCTTAATGGCAGCGACGACCTCCAGCGCATAGCGAACGCGGTTCTCGAACGAGCCACCGTACTCGTCGGTGCGCTGGTTGAGGATCGCGGAGCACAGCGAACCCACCAGGCGGTCGCCGTGGACCTCGATGGCGTCGATACCGGCCTGCTGAGCGCGAGCAGCCGAGGCAGCGATGGCCTCCTTGATCTGGGTGAGCTGCTCTACGCTCGCCTCGTTCACAAAGTGCTGCATGTCGTGGTGCAGCTTGGCGTATGCCTGGTTGCGGATCTCGTTGGACTCGGCCATCTTGGCGGCAAAGGTCTCCTCGTCGCCGGCGGCCTTGGCCTCCTGCGCGGCCTTGGCGGCAGCCATGGAACCCATGACCATGCGGCCGACACCGGGCACGTCGTACTCGGGGTGGAACAGCTGCAGCGCGACCTTGGCGCTGTGCTTGTGGACGGCGTCGGCCAGTGCCTTAAACGTGGGGATCTGGGCGTCGGTTGCCAGCTTGGGCGTGGGGCTTGCGGTCATGACGGGAGCAACGTCGCCGATGACGATGTAGCTCACGCCGCCACAGGCCAGGCGCTCGTAAAAAGCCAGGCTGCGCTCGCCAATGGAACCGTCGCGCTCCTCGTAGCCGGTGGTCAGCGGCGGGAACATAATGCGGTTCTTGAGCTCAAGGGGGCCAACCGTAATGGGCTGGAGCAGCTTGGATGCAGGTGCGGTCATGGACATTCCTCTCTTGTAGGCGCGGCGGCGATGTTGCCGCGTAGTTGTCTAAAGGATATGGCATGGGGGCACAGCGGCACAACGGAAATCGGCGGACAGCAGGTAGCGGCAGGTGGATGGGGCGGGACGGCCCGTCGGTTTGTCTCGATCTGTAACAGTTACTCGGCAAAACCGGGGTCTACCTGTTACAGATCGAGACAAACGGAAGCGTTCCGTCGGAAAATCTCGATCTGTAACACCTGCAGACCAAAAACGACCCTAGATGTTACAAATCGAGACGAACAAATTCGGTCCAACCAAACATCTCAATCCGTAACATCTAGACCCACCTTTGGCCCCTACCTGTTACAGATCGAGACAAACCAATCTAATCTGCCGAAAGATCTCAATCTGTAACAGTTACTCAGCAAAATGAACCCCAGATGTTACAGATCGAGACAAACGGGACCCGCCTGCTAGAAAATCTCAATCTGTAACAGTAACTCGGCAAAATTCGTCCCTCGTGTTACAGATTTAGACAAACACGACCCAACCCACCGGTATATCTCGATCTGTAACATCTAGCCGTCCAAATCGGGTCTAGATGTTACAGATTGAGATTTTGTTTGAGAGGCCGAGAATTGGACCGAAAACACAGTCCCGCGATAACAAAAAAGCCCGCCGGCTAGGCCGACGAGCTGCAAGTTCTTGGTCGCGGGGGCAGGATTTGAACCTACGACCTCCGGGTTATGAGAGCCCTCGGACGTAGAATCCCACGGTAACAGAGGAAAGTCAAGGTAGCATCTACCTGCGAAAATGGTAGCGGGAAGTAGTTCTAGGGAGCCTGTGGTAATTCACGGTAGCCGATGAGTTGCCACAGAAATTGCCACAGGCTCTGCCACAACGACCAAGGACTACGACCATGCATAATGAAAACAATCGGCAAGCCAGGACGCGCGGACGAGTACTCAGGATTGACGTCCGCGTGACACATCGCGAGTATCAGCGCATCAAATCCCGCGCTCGCAAGGCAGGCATCGGCATGTCCGCCTATATGCGCTTCCGCGCGCTTAACGACCCTAAGGGCGTGTGCACGATCAACGTTGACGCCGACGAACTGAAGAAGGCTTACGCGAATCTCAAGCGCGCGGGCTCGAACATCAACCAATGCGCACGCGCCTTGAACACCTACGGCCAGAAGGGCTGCTCAGAAGAGCGCGTGTCCGCCGCCATACAGCGCGTGTCCGCCGCAGCTGACGCGGTTGCCGCAGCCCTCGTGGTCGTTCGAAACGGGGAGGTGGTTGCGTGAAGCCTCTCATTCCCTCCCTCATAGCCGCTCTTGCTCTCACGCTCTTCATCTCTCCCGCTTACGCGCAGGTTGCGGACAGCCTTATCTCGGTCGTAGGCATGCCAACAGCTATTCCGTGGTTCGACGTTGCGGCGATTCCGACGTGGTGGCTTTCTGGTTCGTTCGCCGACTGCCCGGTGGGGGTCTTTGCCATCTTCATCTTCTCCCTGCTCTCCTCCCTCCTGTTCTTTCTCACGGACGCCGCGAGCAGGCGTGCCGATGACGGCGGCGTTCTCGGCGAGGCGCGTGTGAAGACGGGCGCGGAGGTCATACGCGGCTCCGAGACGTGGGATGGTAAGAGCGAGCCGAAGTCGCGGGGCTATGTGTACGGCTTCACCAAAGGCCGCTATCTCTATGAGTCGAAGCGCCATGTGCTCACATGTGGCCAAACCGGATCAGGAAAGACAAGGTTCCAGAACATCCCGACGCTCGACCTCCTCACCTTTGGAGAGGGCGGAGACAACGTTATAGTCTCAGACGTTAAAAATGAACTGATCGAGCTATGCGGAGACGCCATAGCCGCGCGAGGATACGCAGTCCTGCTGCTCGATACCCAGCATCCCGCGCGGGGTTCGCGCTTCAACCCCCTTAAGCTCGTGTGCGATTACGCCGACAAAGGCGACGAGCAAAATGCCCAACAGGCGGCGGAGGACGTAGCTTCGGCGATAGTGCCCGAAGAGCGTGCTGGGCAGAGTTCACATTGGGTCACCAGCGCACGCGGAATCCTCGCCTCCGTCTTGCTGCTCGTAGCCTTTTCAACCGAATGCCCGCACGAAGCGCGCCACATGGCGACCGTATGCCGCATCATCAACGAGGGCACCGAGGGCGATGGCGACGATCCCGCCATAGCGCTCAAGTCGCTCCTCCGCTCCCTGCCCTATGACCATCCCGCGCGCCCCTTCGCATCGCAGTTCCTCAGCAGTGGCGGCAACGAAATGCGCAGCATCCTTTCGACGCTCAAGGTTCACCTCCGAATGTTCTCCTCTCGGGGCATCGCATGGCTCACCTCGGCGAGCGATATCGATCCGAAGAGGATCCTCTCCGAGAAGACGGCGCTCTTCCTCCATGTCATGGATGAGGGGAGCCCCTATAACGCGCTGTTCACAATCCTATTCGATCAGATTTACAAGGCATCCTACTTGGTCGCTGACGAGAACGGCGGCGCGCTTCCGCGTCGCCTCGATATCCTCGGCGATGAGTGGGGTAACCTTCCCACCGTCCAGTCACTGCCTTCCCTCCTTTCGCTCGCCCGCTCGCTGGGGATCACGTGGATAGGCAGCGTTCAGAACATCGCGCAGCTTAATAAGTACGGGGAGCGCGATGGCCGCAAGAAGATACTGGCGAACTGCTCGGTGAAGGTCGCGCTGAAGCTCGGGGAAGCTGAGGATAGGCAGTACTTCACGGAGCTTGTGGGTAAGACCACCCGCCATGTCATGGGAACGAGCTCTAGCAAGGGCGCGTCTTCATCGAGCTCGCGAAGCTACTCGGAGCATGCGGATGATGTTATACGGCAGTTCGAATGGGTGACGAGGAGCCCCGACAAGGACGGCGCGATCGTCGTGAAGCAGGCAGAGAACGGGCTAGACAAGAGCCGTGCGGGCGTTTTCTGCACCCCTCTCGTCGACTGCACGAAGACCCCGACGCGGGGGCATTTCGGCCTCGGCACTCCCGAGCACGAGCGCGAGAAACGGCGCGCCTACCAGAAACGCCTTGACGAGGCCGCTGCGCAACGCGACATGACGGTGATGACGTGGTGCCCTGAGTGGCCTGAAACCGGAAATCCGGAAGGGCAACAGGTTAGCGATGAATGGAGCGCTTTCGTTGACAGTCGTTAAACAGGTAACCGTGAAGAGCAGGAGCCATCTCAAGCGGTTGGAGTCCTACCTCGACTGGGACAGGGGCAAAGTGCTGGATCACGGCACGCAGAACCTCACGAGGACGGAAAGCGCCCGCTCCTGCATGCGCGAGATGGACGCGACGCGTGAAGCATATGACCACAACCGGCCGGGCAAGGCGAATTGCGCCTGCCGTTACCTCGAACACCAGTGCCTCGCATTCAATCCGGACGAGTGCGACGTCAACGGCGGCGTAATGACGCCATTGCGGTGTATGGAGTATGCTCGCGACTACGTTGCCGCCCGGTATCCCAATCAAGAATGTTTCTGGGTGCTCCATAAGGAACGCTGCAAGACGGATGGCGTAGAGCGATACGCGGTGCACGTCGCCATCAACCGAACCGACCTTGAAACGGGCAGGCGCTTGGACGAGGGAGGGGTCAGGGCGGCGGCGAGGGCTCGCGTGAAGACGGTCCGCGAGCTTGACGAGCGGTACGGTCTTCGCCAGCTCGAACGCGGGTCAAATGCCAAGAAGCATGCACGCCAGCCGTCCCGTGCGGAACGCGAGTGGCAGCGACGCGACAGGTCGCATCGCTCCGAGAATGACCGGGTTCGTGAGAGAATCGCCGTACGCGCGGACGAGGTGTCGAAGCTTCCTTCCTGCGACAACAGACCACGCGAGCTTGCGCGCAGGCTCGCGCAGGACGGCATAACGATGACGCTATCAAAGGGCGGCGACACGCAATTCAGATACAAATCGCAGAGTCTCAAGCGAAGCGATAAGGGCGTAGAGCGGCGCATCAACGGATCGACGCTCGGTGGGGCGAGGAGCCGTTCGGGGAGAACGATGCGGTTCGACCTCGGCAGCATCCGAACGGCGATAGCGCTCGCCCGCGTATTCGAGCGCATCGCCGAAGATGCGACGGATGACGGCCGAGGGGGATGATGGACGGTGGTCCATTCGCCGAATCCAGTGTAGGGGCATCCTTAATCCCTATCCCAACGATTGGCGTCTGTCCATCGGCTGTCTCTTATACACATCTGACGCTGCCGACGACTTAATAGGTGTAGA
>CABSYS010000054.1:0-8665 GCA_902482045.1 uncultured Collinsella sp. | reverse complement strand
GTGTAGCTCTCCTGTGGCGACGCATCGCGACGACCGTGAATCACCTCGGCCAGACCTGTCAGCGTCTCACCGATATTTCCATCCTGAACGTTTGCGGTGCGCACACCCATGGTTCAATCCTTTCTGGTGGCCGAGCGTCTAATCGAGCGCCCGCCCTACGCGAGTTTCTTAAAGAAGCAGGTACGGTTGCCGGTGTGGCAGGCCGGACCCGGCGAGTCGACCTTGACCAGCAGCGTATCGCTATCGCAGTCGGCCCAGAGTTCCTTGACCTCCTGCATATTGCCGCTCGTCGCGCCCTTGTTCCAGAGCTCCTGGCGACTGCGGCTCCAAAACCACGTGGTACCGGTCTTGAGCGTCAGCCCCACCGACTCCTCGTTCATCCAAGCAACCATAAGCACCTCGCCGGTGTCATACTGCTGAACCACACAAGGAATCAGCCCCTTGGCGTCGTATTTAAGATCCGCTGGAGTAGTAATTTCTCTCATTTCAATTCCCCAATTTAAACATCGCCGGTCGGCGAGGGTTGTCCAGGTGCCGCAGGTTGCCGCGAAAGAGGAGCGACGCGTACTTTGGTACGCGAGCGACGGTTTAAGCGGCAAGATGCGGTGCCTGGGCAAGCCGCAGCGAAGCCCGCAGCATTAGAAGTCCAACCTCACAGGAATACCTTGAGAGGCCATATACTCCTTCACCTGGCGAATGCTGAACGTCCCAAAGTGAAAGACGCTGGCCGCCAGCACGGCGTCGGCCTCGCCCTCGATCACGCCCTCGGCAAAATGCTCGAGCGTGCCCACACCGCCGCTCGCAATCACCGGAATCGGCACCGCGCGCGCCACGGCGCGGGTGAGCGCCAGGTCAAAGCCGGCCTTGGTGCCGTCGCGGTCCATACTGGTGAGCAGGATCTCGCCGGCGCCGCGACGAGCCGCCTCCTCGGCCCACGCCACCGCGTCGATGCCCGTGGCGTTGCGGCCGCCCGCCGTGAAGACCTCCCATTTGTCGGCACCCGGCTCTCCGGGCAAACCGACGCGCTTGGCATCGATCGCCACGACCACGGCCTGGCTACCAAACGCCGCGGCAGCCTGGCTAATCAGCGACGGGTCGCGCACAGCGGCAGAGTTGAGCGACACCTTGTCAGCACCGGCGGCAACCATGGTGCGCATGCCTGCCAGGTCGCGAAAGCCGCCGCCCACGGTATAGGGAATGGCGAGCTCCTCGGCCGCATGCGCCGCCATCTCGATGGTCGTCGCGCGGTTGTCGCTCGTCGCGGTAATGTCCAAAAATACAACCTCGTCCGCACCCTCGCGGTCGTAGGCACGCGCCAGCTCCACCGGGTCGCCCGCATCGCGCAGGCTCACAAAGTTGACGCCCTTGACCACGCGGCCGTCCTTGACGTCCAAGCAGGGAATCACGCGTTTGGTAAGCATGGGCTACTCCTCCCCTCGGGCGGCGGCCAGCGCCTGCACCAGCGTAAAGTTGCCCTCGTAGAGCGCGCGACCGGTAATGGCACCTTCAATCGCGCCCTCACCCACCGCAGCCAGCGCACGGATGTCGTCGAGCGTCGAGATACCGCCCGAAGCCACGACGGGAAAACCCGCGACCTCGGCCACATGGCGATACGCCGCCACATCGATGCCCGTCTGCATGCCATCACGCGCGATGTCGGTATACACCAGATGCTTAAAGCCCAGCTCGGAAAGCTGCGCCACGGCGTCGTCGAGCGCCACGCCCGCGCCGTCACGCCAACCGTTCACCTTGACCTGGCCGTCGTGTGCGGCAATGTCGGCCACCAACAGCTCGCCAAAGCCTTGGGCCGCCACCTCGGCAAAACCCGGCTCGGTCACGAGCACCGTGCCTAGTGCGATGCGGCGCGCACCGTAGCCGGCCAGCTCGTCGATGCGTGCGAGTGAGCGAACGCCGCCGCCCACGTCCACGGATAGACCGTCGACACCGCAGATGGCCTTGATCGCCACCGAGTTGGCAGCGCATGTGTCCTCGTCCTCGCCAAAAGCAGCGGACAGGTCGACGACGTGCACCCAGCTCGCGCCCTGCTCGGCAAACGAGCGGGCGACTGCCACGGGGTCGTCGGAATATACCTTGCAGCGACTGCGGTCGCCGCGCTCCAGGCGCACGACCTTGCCGCCGATCAAATCGATTGCGGGAAACAGAATCATCGGCCGGCCCCCTCGACGATGCTCACGAAGTTCTTAAGGATGCGCTGACCCAGCGCGGAGGATTTCTCGGGATGGAACTGGCAGCCCCACACGTTGCCGTGACGCACGATGCACGGGAAACTCCGCGTGTAGTGCGAGCGCGCCAGTACATCGGCGGCATCGGCGTCGTCGGCCACCGCATAACTGTGGGTAAAGTACATGTTGGCACCCTCGGCAAAACCGGCAAGCAGCGGATCGGCCGCACCGGCGGGCGTCATGTGCACCTGATCCCAGCCCACGTGCGGCACCTTCAGGCGGCTCGACTCCAAGCGCGTGCACGAGCCGCGCATAATACCCAGGCCATCGACCCAGGGACCGCCAGCCTGCTCGGAGGCGTTGCCGTCGGCGACCGCGCTCTCGCTCGCAGGAACGCCCTCGTTGCCGCGCTCAAAAAACAACTGAAGGCCCAGGCAGATGCCGAGCAAAGGAGTTCCGGCGGCAACGGCGTCGAGCACGGCCGCCGCCTCGCCGCTTTGGCGCATAAAGGCAATCGCGTCATAGAACGCGCCCACGCCCGGGATGACCAGGCCGTCGGCATTGCGGATCTGCTCCGAATCGTCCGACGTGCAGGCGGCGGCACCGGCGCGCGCAAGCCCGCGCGCAACGCTCGACAAGTTGCCCTTGTGGTAGTCGACCACCACGATCTTCGGTTCGCCCACGCGACCCCTCCCTTATCTCATCGTCCAAAACCACCACAAAGGGGACAGGCACCTTCGTAGTGGTTTTTGCCTTTGTTGCGGTTACAGTGAACCCTTGGTGCTGGGGATGCCTTGCACGCGGGGATCGAGCTCGCAGGCGCGGCGCATCGTGCGGCCCACGGCCTTAAAGGCGGCCTCGATAATGTGATGCGAGTTGCCGCCCACCAGCTCGCGCACGTGCAGCGTGAGCTTGGCATCGCGCGCAAAGGCGTAGAAGAACTCGACGGCCAGCTCGGTATCGAAGCTGCCCACGCGCTCGGTCGGCACGGGCAGCTCGCAGTAGGCCTGCCCGCGACCCGAGATGTCAACGGCGGCCATCACGAGCGTCTCGTCCATGGCAATCGCCGCGTCGGCAAAGCGCGTAATGCCCGCCTTGTCGCCCAGCGCCCGGCAAAACGCCTCGCCCAGCACAATACCTGTGTCCTCGACGGTGTGATGCGCATCGACCTCGACGTCGCCCACCGCGTGCACCGTCAGATCGAACAGACCATGGCGGCCAAAAGCGTTGAGCATGTGGTCGAAAAACGGCACGCCGGTCGAGATATCGCACACGCCAGATCCGTCCAGGTCGAGCTTTACGACAATGTCGGTCTCGCCCGTCTTGCGGGTCACCTCGGCATAGCGGTCCATCTACATCTCCTCCTTCACCAGCGCGGCAAACGCGGCCAGCACCTCGTCGTTTTCCTGCGGGGTGCCTACGGTAATGCGCAGACAGTCCGCGAGCCCCGGCGCGTAACTAAAGTCGCGCACCAAAATTGAATACTCGTCGCGCAGACGCTCGCGCACGCGCGTGGCATGCGGCGTGCGCACAAGCACAAAGTTCGCCGCGCTCGGCCACGCCTCCACGGGCAGACCCTCGGCAGCCATTGCGCGCAGGGCACACAACTCGCGCTCGCGCTCGGATGCGACCTGTGCCACCACGGGCGCGTACGCATCGCGGGCACGCACGCAGGCAAGCGCCGCCGCCTGGCTCAACACGTTGACCGAGTAGATTTGGCGAATCGCCGCAAACACATCGATGACCTCGGGCGCCGCGATCACATAGCCCAGACGCGTGCCGGCGGCGCCAAACGCCTTGGACAGCGTATGCAGAATCACCAGGTTGGGATGCTCGGCGATAAGCCCCTGCGCCGTGGTAGCCGCGCCAAACGAATCGTCCGCAAACTCCACGTAGGCCTCGTCGACCATCACCATGCCGGGGCACGCATCGCACAGTGCCGCGACAAAGTCGAGCGGCGCCACGTCACCCGTGGGATTGTTGGGCGAGGTCACGATCGCCAGATCGCACTCGGGAGCCGCCGCAAGCACCGCCGCCTGGTCGAGATCAAAGGTCGCCGGGTCGCGCCACACGTCGCGCACCTCGGTCTGACAGAGCGATGCAAAGAACGCATACTCGCTAAAGCACGGCGGGCAGTTGAGCAGGGTCCGCCCCGCGCCGCCAAACGCCAGCAGATAGTTATAGAGCAGCTCGTCGCCGCCATTGCCCACGCAGATGTTCTCGCGCGTCACACCATGCCAGGCAGCAAGCTCGTCGCGCAGGTCGTTGGACATGGGATCGGGGTAGCGGTTGAGCGGCGTAGCAGCCAAGGCCGCATCAACCGCCTTGCGCACGCCAGCGGGCACGGGATAGGTGTTCTCGTTGGCCGAAAGATTGATGCGCGTGGGCGTAAAGTTGGGATCGTAGGGCTCAATACCGGCCAGGTAAGGCTGGACGAGCTCCTTCATGCGGGGCGTCAGCTCGGCCATATTAGGCCTCCTCGACGACCGCGCCAGCGGCACCGCCCGCAGCCGCCAGGTCCACGCCCTCGGCAACCGTCGCCACGGCGTCGCCCGGCCAGGCAACCTTGGTCAGGTCGGCCGCAGCCAGAGACTCGGCACTCACGGCATCCTCGCCCTGCTCCAGCACACGGCGACGCAGGGCGGCGGATAGCGCGTGCGCCCACAGGCCCTCGGCCTCGGCCAGACGCTGTGTGGCAGGAGCGTCGGAGAGCAGGCCCTCGGGCGTATAGCAAATGACACTCGAGCACTTAACGAACTCTTCGACCGAAAGCGGGTTGGAGAACATGGCCGTGCCGCCGGTCGGAAGCGTGTGGTTGGGGCCGGCGACGTAATCGCCGAGCGGCTCGGAGCTCCAGGCGCCCACAAAGATGGCGCCGGCGTTGCGAATGCCGCCGAGCAGGCCCATCGCGTCCTTGCAGTGCAGCTCAAGGTGCTCGGGCGCCACGGTGTTCACGGCCTCGACGGCGGCAGCCATGTCGGCGGCCACCACGATGGTGCCTTCGTTATCGAGCGAGGCGCGTGTGATCTCGGCACGCGGGGACTGCGCTACCAGAATGTCGATACCAGCCTCGACCTCGCGCGCAAACTGCTCGTCGCAGGTCACCAGGTAGCAGGCAGCCAGCGGATCGTGCTCGGCCTGGGCCATCAGGTCGGCCGCGACCACCATAGGCTTGGCCGTGGCATCGGCCAGCACGCAGACCTCGGAGGGGCCGGCAACCATGTCGATTCCCACGTCGCCCGAGACAATCTGCTTGGCGGCGGCAACAAAGGCGTTGCCCGGACCGGTGATTTTATCGACGCGCGGAATGGTCTCGGTACCGTACGCAAGTGCGGCCACGGCCTGAGCGCCGCCCACCATATAGATCTCGTCCACGCCGCCGAGCTTGGCCGCGGCGAGCGTGTAGGGGCTGATCAGGCCATCCTTTTGCGGCGGGGTCACCATGACCACGCGCTTGACGCCGGCGACCTTGGCGGGAATGGCATTCATAAGCACCGTGGAGGGATACTGCGCGCGACCGCCCGGCACATAGATGCCGGCCGCAGCAAGCGGGGTCACCTTAACGCCGAGCATCGTGCCGTCCGGGCGCGTGGTAAACCAGCTCTGCTCGACCTCGCGCTGGTGGAACTCGCGAATCTGGCGCGCGGCTTTCTCGAGCGCGGCGACAAAGGCCGGGTCGAGGCCTTCGAGCGCGGCATCGATCTGCTCTTGCGGCAAACGGAAGCTCTGCAGCTCAACGCCGTCAAAGCGCTGACAGTAATCGCGCACCGCGGCATCGCCGTTGGCACGCACGTTGGCCACGATATCGCGGGCGGCGTCGACGATGTTTTGCGGCAGCACACCCTTGCGGTTGAGCTGGTTGGTAACGAGGCGCTCACCGGGAGCAAGCTTGATGGTCTTCATATCGGTATCCCCTATCGGTCGAGGTTGTGTTCGAAAAACGAGAGGCCGGGCGGCGGCGCCAATCGGCCCGCAGCCCAGACGTTGGGACGCCCGTGCGTGCTCGCGCTATTGTGCCGAGCCCGCAACGGGCTCAAAATGCTTGTCCTTCACGGCCGCGGCCAGACGATCTGCCAGATTGCGTACGCGCGAATCCAGGCGCGCGGCACCTGGATTGACAAAGAAACGGGCCGTGCAGTCCATGATGCGACCGGTAATGACCAGGTCGTTATCGCGCAGCGTGGCGCCCGTGGCGGTAATGTCCACGATGCGATCGGTCATACCGACGATGGGGCCCAGCTCGATGTTACCGTGCAGCGAGACGATATCGGCATTCACGCCGCGCTCGGCATACCAGGCACTCGCGATGCGCGGGTACTTGGTGGCCACACGAAGCGACCCGCGGCGGGCGTAGTTGCGCTCGGCCTGGCCGGCGCGCCATGCAGGCTCCGCCTCGATAAACGTGCACAGGCCGTAGCCCAGATCGACCAGCTGCAGCAGGTTGAGGTCGGCCTCGATAAGCGAGTCCCAACCGCAGATGCCACAGTCGGCGCCGCCGCAGCCCACAAAGGCGGGCGCATCGCCGGGACGCACGATGACAAACTCGATATCGCCGACCGCGCCCTCGCCGGCACGCGTGTCGCGGCCGCGCACGATCAGATGACGACCGGGATCGCGCAGCTCAGAGACATCCAAGCCCGCGGACTCAAGCACGTCGAGCGTGTCGGCCTTGAGCGAGCCCTTGGGCACGGCAATGCGCAGCGGACCCTCGGCGCCACGGCCCGCGGCGTGATCGCCATCGGAAGCGGCATCCTCGGCCGAGGTGCGCGCGGCCTCCAGACGCTCGAGCGAAAAGGCAAAGCCCGCCGCCGGTACCTCGATGCCGTCGCCAAATGCGCCGGTAAAGATGGAGTCGTAGCGTCCGCCCGAACCGACCGGATCGGGCAGGCCGCCGGCATAGGCCTTAAAGACCAGACCCGTGTAGTAATCGAAAGAGTTCATGATGGAGAAGTCGAACGACAGCACCTGGGCGTCCTCGGGTGCCAGGCCCTCAACCAGGGCACGCAGCTCGCGCGTCAGCGGCGCGACGATACCGGCAGCCTCCAGCAGCGCGTCCACGCGGTCGAGCACCTCGGCACCGCCGTGCAGACGCGGCAGCTCGCTAATGGCGGCCTTGACGGCATCGGACTCGGTGCTTGCCGCCACGCGGGCATCGAGGCCCACAAAGTCGTTGGCGTGCACGCAGCGCAGGGCCTCAGCGGCCAGCTCGCGATCCTCGCACGCCGCGAGCAGTTCCTTAAACGGACGCACGCTACCTGCGATAATGCGCGCATCGGGCAGTGCCAGCTTACGCACGGCCTCGGCCACGAGCGAGACGATCTCGACATCGCCCGCGGTATCGCCCGCACCGATAAGCTCAAAGCCCAGCTGTGTAAACTGGCGCGAGCCACCGGCATTGCGCTGGCACTCGCGAACCACCGGCGCCTCGTAGCGAAGGCGTAGGGGCAGATCGGCCGCGCGCATGCGAGTCGAAACCAGACGAACGATCGGCAGCGTGTTGTCGGGACGGACCACCAGCAGGCGACCGTCGTCGTCAAAGAGCTTAAACGGCGTGTCCGCAATGCGGCCGCCCTCCTCGAGCGAGCCCTTGTCCTCGAGCAGCGGCGTCTCGACCGGAAGGTAATGATGCTCCCTGAAGCAGCCCTTCACCGTACATGCGATCTCCTCGCGCGCCTGAGCCTCCTCGGGCAATATGTCCCGGAATCCCCACGGTGTGGCCGTCATCTGGTGAGCCTCCTCATGCTGTGTTTCATATAGAACAGAAGACCGGCATAGCTCCGCCGGTCTTCTGGGTACTTTAGCATACTAGAGTGCTTGCGGGGAGAATCGCCCTCCTCGACTCACAGCGTATTCATTTGGAAACATAGAAGCGGATCGCCTGCGGCTCACCTCCACGGCGAAGGGCACCGGCAGTCCATCCGGAAACGGCATCCCATTCTGAACATCGAATCTGGGATGCATTTTCCGCCGAGCACGCCATCCGGAAAACGTCCGAGGTCCGAGGTCCCGCTCGCTCAGCCTATCAACCCCATCGATCAACAAAACGCGACATTCACCTGTGGCATTGTCTGTCACAGCTGCTCCACATTCGGTCTCTGCAAATTGGTAAACGTGTTTAGTTGTGTTTAGTAAGCTCGAGCACGCTGCCCTTAACGATAAGTGCCGGCTCCAGGACGACCTCTTCGGCACGCCTACCGCCCCTACCGGCAAGACGCTTGGACATGCAGCCAAAAGCATGCTCCGCAAGGACACCAGGATCCTGCTCAATGGCGGTCAGCGCCGGCTCAAAGAGAACGTCGGCCGCCGAGTTGTCATAGCTTACGACCGAGATATCGCCCGGGATGCTCTTCCCCATCTCGTGCAAGCGCTTGAGCAGACCGAGGGCAATGTTATCCGAGCTTGCAAACACGGCGGTGGCATCGGTTGCAAGCACGGCCTCCGAGGCCTCGTAGGCGCTCGGGATGTAATATTCGCTCTCAAAC
>CABSYS010000053.1:0-8736 GCA_902482045.1 uncultured Collinsella sp. | reverse complement strand
ACTCGAGCCACTTCTCGTCGGTAAAGACCTCAAAGTCGAGGTTCTCGCACACCGGGACCACGTGCGCCGCGATGAGCTCGCGCGCGTTGGCCTTAATCGCGCCCGTCACCAGGGTCTTGAGATCCCAGCGGCGAATCAAGTAGTCGCGCTCCACGACTTCCGAGCGCGCGTAATACAGCGCTTGATCGATATAGCGCTCCACGCGAGTCAGCTCGCGACCCAGATCATCCACGCGCGACAGGTCGTCTTCGCTACCGTCCAGGTTTTCCAAAATCAGGTGAGCCGCCGCCAGGGGCAGCTTGGCCTCGTGGACCCAGCTCTCGATATAGTCGCGATAGTCATCGGTCTGACGCCGGCCTTCCGCCACTTCATCGCATGCCGCCTTGCCCACCCGGCGCAAGACCTCGTATTCGAGCTCGCCCTCGGCATAGGTCGGGCATTGCACCATCTCCTGCACCCATGCGGGACTCTCGAGCTCCTCTGCCGCGCGCTCCAACTGACGCAGAAAACGGCGACGGCGAGCGTACTCGATCACGATACCGAGCATACCAAAGATGAAGGACACGCCGACCGCCACGACAACGATAGAAACGGGTGCGCCGGCGACCGTCAGCACAAAGCAGCTCGGCAGCACGCCGCACGTCCACACGGCGACGGGAAGCAGTGCATCTTTAAAGAACTTGCCAAACGACATAGCCGGCCCCTAGACCGAATAGCCTTGGCCGCGATGCGTGGTCAAATACCCCTTGATGCCGATTTTTTCGAGCGTGGTGCGCAGGCGGTTGATGTTGACGGTGAGCGTATTGTCGTCCACGAAGGCGTCGGAGTCCCACAGGTCCTGCATGATGGCCGAGCGCGAGACGATCTTGCCCGCGCGACCCAAGAGCAGCGAGAGGATACGCAGCTCGTTTTTGGTGAGCTCGGTACTGTCGCCGGTTGCCGTATTGGTGACCATGGAGCGGGCGAGGTCGAGCTCCAGCCCCTTGTGGACGAGCGTGCTGCGCTCGCCTGCCGCCGCGGTGCGACGCAGCAGGGCGTTGATGCGCGCCACGAGCACACGGGCGCTGTAGGGCTTGGGAACAAAGTCGTCCGCGCCGAGCGTCATGGCCATGACCTCGTCGATCTCGGTCGTGCGCGACGTGAGGACGATGATGGGAACCTCGGATTCGCGGCGAACCTCGTGGCAGATATGCTGGCCGTCCTTGACGGGAAGCGTGAGGTCGAGCAGCACCAGGTCGGGCACGGCGGCGAGAATATCGCGCGAGACATGCTCAAACGATTCGCATGCCTCAACCTCAAAACCGGCGCGGGCAAGGATGTCGATAAGCTCACGACGAATGGGCTCGTCGTCCTCAACGACATAGATCAGCGCCATGTGTCCTCCCGTTTCTCGTAACTTGCACTTTCCACACCATTATGCCCACGGCGTCGCAGCGATGCGACCCCGTGGGCATCTAATGTGACAATAGTGTTCGGTAGCCTTGAGAGAAAATAGGGGCCGACCGGTCCTAAACCGATCGGCCCCATCACTTCGACCACGAGTCTCTACTCGAGCGTACGCATGTACGCGGAGATGGCATCCAGGCCCTTCTGCAGGTCGTCGGTGTTATCGGAGTATGCATAGCCGATGCGCATGCTCTTGGGCTCCTCGAAGCAATCGCCCGGAGTGACGAGCGCGCCGGACTTCTTAATCATGTCGATGCAGAACGTCCTGGAATCGATGTCGTAGTCGTAATACACGAGCGCGGTGGTACCCGCCTCGGGCTTGACGAACGACAGGTGCGGCTCGCTCTCGACCCACTTCTCCAGAACAGCAAGGTTCTGACGGACGATGCGACGGCTGCGCTCAAGGATCACGGAAGCGTTGCCCAGAATCAGCTCCGCCACCGTCTCGCTGAATATGCCAGCGGAAATCAGGTTGTAGTCACGATGCGAGAGCAGCGCGCGACGGAGCTCCGGGCTCTTGGTGACCGCCCAGCCCAGACGCAGGCCAGCGAACGACCAGACCTTGGACATGGATGCGGTGACGATGGCCTTGTCGTACAGGTCGATCACGGACTCGGAGTACTCATCCGTCTGAGTAAGCAGACGGTAGACCTCGTCGCAGAGCACCCACGCGTCGTGTTTGCGTGCGACCTCGACAATCGCCTTGAGCGTATCGGTGTCGAGCAGGGCGCCCGTGGGGTTGTCCGGGTTATTGATGCAGATGAGCTTGGTATCGTCGGTCACCAGAGCATCGAGCGCGTCGACGTCGACGTGGTAGCCGTTCTTGCGATCGAGCTGAAGGATATCGACCTTCGCACCGCACATCTCGGGAATCGAGTAAAGCTGCTGGTAGGTGGGCTTGACGGAAACTACGTGATCGCCCGGTTCGACGAGCGTGGAAATAACCAGGGAGTTGGCACCGGTCGCGCCGTGCGTGGGCACAATATGCCCGGGCTCGACCGTCTTATAGAGACGCGCGACCCCCTCGAGGAAGCCGGGCTGCCCCTCGATGTCTCCGTAGGTGAATCGGCGCGAGCACAGGCTATCGAGCCACGCCTTCTTGTCGGTGTTCGTAAGCTCGAACAGCTGGTCGAGCGTGAGGGAGTAGACGCACGTCTCCGCAACGTTGTGGGTGCACTTGGTCTCCCACTCGTTCATCCACTGCTCGACGGCGAAATCCTTGATCTGCATTGTCGTTTCCTTTCCTTGACTTTCTTACAGTTCCACCACGGTGCCCAGCCCCGCCTCAATGGCGCGGTCGTAGGCGATTTTCGATGCCGAAAGGTCCTGAACGGCGATGCCCGACGTATCGAACACCGTCACCTGCTCGTCATCCGAACGCCCCGTAGCCATGCCGGCGATGACTTCGCCGAGCTCCGCTCTGATGTCCTCGGGCGTGATGACACCCTCGGCAACCGGAATCTCCAGCTCACCGGACGCGACGGATTGCTCGCGATCGTCGACGTAAACAGCGGCACGGGCGACAAGCGCCGAGGCGAGCTCCTGCTTGCCGGGCATGTCGGCACCGACGCAGGAGATATGCGTACCGGGGCGCACCCATGCATCGGGGATGATGGGCTTGGTCGCCGGCGTGATCGTCACGATGATATCGGCCTCTGCCGCGGCACCTTGGCCGTCGGCCGTCGCCTCGATGGAATAGGTGGATGCCTCGCGAACATGCTCGCAGGCGCCCAAGATATGGGCGACCTCGTCTCGCATGCGCTCGACGCGGGCCTCGGGCGCGGCATCGGAAACTGGCTCCCACACCTTGACCTCGCTCACTTTGGGACAGGCGGCGAGCACGCCCGCCACCATATAGATGCTCATGTGGCCGGCACCCGCAACAAGCAGTTTGGACGCATCCGCCCGAGCCAGCCACTTGGCACCGAGCGCAGCGGCGGCACCGGTGCGAAGTCCAGTGACGGCGGAGGCATTGAGCAGCGCCAACGGCTCTCCCGTCGCGCTGTCGCACAGCAGCGTGGTGCCGAAGATCTCGGGCAGCCCCTTTTTGGAATTCTGAGAGAACCAAGCAGTGAGCTTGAGACCGAAGAGGCCGCTTCCCGCCAACTCGCCCGAGCGGATATCCATATCGGCCACGCCGGGCTCGAACTGCTCATATACCATCGGCCACGCAACGCCCTTGCCCGTTGCCTTCTGGCGATATGCCTCCTCCACGGCAGCGATTGCATCCTCAATCGTCAGCACCTTGGAAACTTCCTCGGCCGAAAGCACCACCATCTGCCCCATCATCGCTCCTCTCAGCGAAAGCTTTACGTTGCCTCACTGTACGGTTTAGTAACGATGCCGCCAAGGATCATTTCTTGTTGGAATCTACAACGATTCTCAATCTGATTTTTCGTTCTATCAGCAGGTATTTGAACTATTTCCCGCATCAACGGCATACGGATGTGCGATTATCCTATTTATACCTGTACTTATTGTAGTGATTTACAAGGTGATGTTGATGCTATACACCATCTCGGACTTCTCACGGGAATATGAGGGGTCGGTCCGTCTAATCGCCGGCAGCGATGGCGTCTCGCGTGCCGTCTCTGGCGTCGGGATCCTCGATTATGAACTTATGCCCGGCCTCAAGAACAAGTACCAGCGCGCCAACTTCAGCTCAGACGAAATCGTCCTCAGCACCTTCCTCTATGCGAAGGACGACCCATACCTCATCACTGAAGCCGTGAAATACCTCGTCGCCAAGGGAACGAGCGGTCTTATCATCAAAAACGTCCTGCACATCCCGATTCCCGACCAAGCCATCCGCTACGCCAACGCGCGGCACTACCCGGTCTTTCTCACGACCGACGACTCACTGTTCTTTGACAGCGTCATCTATGAGGTCAAACGGCATATCGAGCAGCTCGCGTCCATCGACTTCGCACAGCGCGAGATCGATGCCCTGAGGACAGACGTGTCGCCCGAGTCCATCTGCCGACGCATCCGAAGCCTCAACCCGTCATTTCTGGACGAAGCGGTCGCCCTGTTCGCATCGTTTGCAGAGCCCCTCGACCCGCGTACGTTTTTGCAAATCGAACGTCTCTGTGCAAAATCGACCCTCGCCGGATGCCACAACATGCTGGCACCCTATGACGGAGGATTGCTATTCGTAGCGACAAGCGACTCGGAGCAGACGCTCGATGTGGAGCGAATCGTGCAGGCGCTCACGGAGCTCATCGAGGCTAGCGGCATCGATGGCGGAGCGGAAGGGCTCGGCATCAGCGATATTCTGTTTGGAGACGAGGCGGTGGCGCAGGCGATCTCGCAGGCGATTTACGCACAGCGCCTATCTTGTCAACGAGCCGAGGGTCCCGTCCGCTATACGCAGCTCGGCATCCTGAAAACCGTGATGCCTTTTGCGGAAACCCCGGAGATGCGATCGTTCTCGGAGGCGATTCTCTCGCCGATACGCGAGCACGACAGCGAGCATGGCAGCGAACTGGAATCAACGCTCGCCGCATTCATCGAGAACGACCGACGTATCGAGCAAACCGCCAAGCAGACTGGCCAGCACCCGAACACAATTCGATATCGCCTCGATAAGGTGACAGCTCTCACCGGACTGAGCTACAAATGCGCCCCGGAGATGGAGCAGCTGTCGCTCGCCTACGCAATCGAACGCGCTCGCTCACTTCAGTAAGCCCACCCCGCCTTGAGGTTAGGAGCGGCGGGCACGGAGCTTTTCGTAGCCTTCGGCGAAGAAGGCGACCGTGGCGGCGTCGGCCTCGGCGGCGTCCGTCTCGGTTGCGGGGACCACGCCGTGCTCGTCGCTCACCAGGAACAAGGCGCCCTTGAGCTGCGCGGGAATGTCTACGCGCGTGACCGGGATGCCCTTTGTCTGGGCGAGCTGCTCGATGAGCGTCGCCGTGCCGCACAGGCACTCGTCCGCCGGCGCCACAAAGGCAAGCTCGCCGTTGTTGACGGCGGCGAGCAACTCGGGCGCCACGCCGGTCTCGTCGGCCTCGGAGCGGGCCTCGGCGGAACGGGCACGCAGCGCCTTGGCCGACGTATCGGCGAGCGGCTCGTACTCCCCCACCGTCATGGCGGCGTTGCCGTTGATGTCGATCACCAGCATGAGTACGCCGTCGTGCGCAGTGTAATCGCCCTCGGCAAGCGACCACTCAACGTGCTGTTTGGCCCAGCTGAGCATGTTATGGGTAAGCGGCTCGCCCTGCACCAGGCGCTCGGACAGTGCGCGAATGTGGCGGTTGAGCATGGGCACCTTTTTATTGGACATGCGCCAACGGCAGACAAGCGCGGGCTTGTCGAGCGTAAACTTCTCGACCGCCTCCTGATTGGCGCAAAAGTCCTCGTACGCACGCTGATCCTCGGCATTGCCAAACAGCTCGGCATCATCAATCTGGGGCATGGTTGTACCTTTCGTGTTAGTCATTCCGTCCTCTTATACCAAAAAGACGGCCCTCCAAACGGAGCAGCCGTCTTTTGCGGAGATTATTTTGTCCCAAGGCGGAACTTAGTGGCGGAAGTGGCGAGCGCCCGTAAACACCATAGCAATACTGTGCTCATTGCAGGCCTGGATGCTTTCGTCGTCGCGCTTGGAGCCGCCGGGCTGGATGATGCAGGTCACGCCGTGTGCAGCAAGCACGTCGACGTTGTCGCGGAACGGGAAGAACGCGTCGCTTGCACAGGCAAAGCCGCCCTTCTCCACGCCCTCGCGCTCGCAGAAGTCCTCGGCGCGCTCGCAGGCAAGTAGCGCAGAGTCAACGCGGTTAGGCTGACCCGGGCCCATGCCAATGCCGGCCTTACCCTTGGAGACCAGGATGGCGTTGGACTTAACGCCCTTGCAGACCTTCCAGGCAAACTCGAGCTCGGCCATCTCGGCGTCGGTGGGCTTGCGGTCGGTGGGGAACGTAAAGGTCGCGGGATCCTCGGTCACGTGGTCGACCTCCTGCACCAGCATGCCGCCGTCGACGGAGCGCAGCTCCACCTGGGCGCCGTGGTCCACGCCGCCGGTCGCCAACACGCGCAGGTTGGGGCGCTTGGCCATGCGCTCGAGCGCCTCGGCGGTGTAGCTCGGGGCGATGATGACCTCGACGAACTGCTTGTTCTGATCGGCAAAGTGCTCAACCAGATCAAAGGGAACCTCGCGGTTGCAGGCGATGATGCCGCCAAAGGCACTCTTGGGATCGCAGGCGAAGGCGCGGTCGTAGGCGGCCGTAATGTCCTCGGCAACGGCGGAACCGCAGGGGTTCTGGTGCTTGAGGATTACGCAGGCCGGCTCGTCGAACTCGCGGACCAGGTTCCAGGCGGCGTCGGCATCCAGATAGTTGTTGTAGCTGAGCGGCTTGCCCTGAATCTGCTCGGAGCCCACGAGCGGGAACTGCGAGCTCGCGGTGTTCTCGCAGCCTTCGGCAAAGCGGTAGACCGTAGCCTTCTGCTGAGGATTCTCGCCATAGCGCAGGTCGTCGACCTTCTCCAGCGAGATCTCGAGCTTGGCAGAGGTGTCCGCCACGTCGCTTGCCTGGGCGGCAAGCCAACGGGAGATAGCCGTGTCGTAGGCGGCGGTGGTCTGGTAGACCTTCACCTGCAGGCGACGACGGGTGGAAAGCGTGGTGCAGCCACCGGTCTCGTGCATCTCGGCCAGGACGGCATCATAGTCGGCCGGGTCGGAGATGACGGTAACGCTCGCGGCGTTCTTGGCAGCAGAGCGCAGCATAGAGGGGCCACCGATGTCGATGTGCTCGATAGCGTCCGCGAAGGTGACCTCGGGGTTGGCAACGGTCTTCTCGAACTCGTACAGGTTGACGACGACCAGGTCGATCAACTTAATGCCGTGCTCAGCGGCCTCCTGCATGTGCTGCTCGGAATCGCGGCGGGCCAGCAGCGCTCCGTGAACCTTGGGGTGCAGCGTCTTGACGCGGCCGTCCATCATCTCGGGATAGCCCGTGAACTCCTCGATGGGGGTTACGGGAACGCCCGCGTCCTCGATGGCACGAGCCGTGCCGCCCGTAGAGATGATCTCGACGCCAAAGTCGTCAACCAGCGTCCGTGCGAAATCGACGACGCCCGTCTTATCGGTAACCGAGATCAACGCGCGTGCGATCTTCACATCAGATCCCATGCAGTCCTCCTGTCTGGTACGCCGCCGTGCTCTGTGAGTCGGTGATACGTCGATCTGCAGCGCTCGCGCAGCGGCATTGAAAATACTGATTTAATGTAGCGCATCGAGCGCATCGATGCACCCCGCAACGGGCGCATGTGCAGAAAAAGTTTGCGAGCGGAGGGGATGGGCATGGCACCGGGCACGGTGAGTTCATGGAACACAGGGGCACCATAATTAGATGCCAATGGCGTGGTAGAACTGTGCTCGATATGCATCCGCAAAAGAAAGAGGCACCATGGTCTCGCGGGTTCTCTACCGACCGTTTGATACCGAAGACTTCAACGCCATCGCGCTGATTCTGCAGCAGCTTTGGCATAACAATTCGGATAACGATGAGTACAACCGCCTTGAGGCCGCGTGCGACCTCGCCTATTGCCTTTCGTCGTCGACGTTTTCACAGGTTGCCGTAATCGACGGTCAGGCGCGTGGCATTTCGCTCGCGCGTGCGGGACAGAGCTCCGGCGCCACTATCAACGAGCATTGGATGGATACCGAACGCGCGCTGCTATCGCAGATGCGTGAGCTGGAGCCCGATGCCTGCGCCGAGTACCTCTCGTTTGTGCGCGCAACCATCCGAACCAACAACCGCCTGCTCGAGAGCAGCCCGTTGCCGCACGACAACGAGGTCACGCTGCTTGCCGTGGATCGCGATGTCCATGGCCTGGGCGTTGGCACGGTTCTGCTCGACGCCGCGGTCTCGCACCTGTCCTCGCTTGGAGCGACGAGAGCGCACCTGTACACCGACTCCAACTGCTCGTGGAAGTTCTACGAGATGCACGGCTTTAAGCGCACGGCCACGCACCGCGCCAACCGCGAAGAGCGCCGTCACGACATGCCGCGCGAAAGCTTCCTCTACGAACTCGATCTAACAGCCTAAACCCGGCAGTTAGGGACGTTCCTTTTGTGCCGGCACCCCGGGACACTCCTTGGCAGCAACCGCACCTAGTCGTTGGGAACGTTCTTAAATGACTAGTCGCTGGGGACAGTCTTCGTAGGTAGCGCATAAAAAGGGGATGGGCTTCCCCCGACGACTGTCGAGAAAAGCCCATCCCATAATTTACGACCGTTAGAACCTGTCTCTTATACACATCTGACGCTGCCGACGACTTAATAGGTGTAGA
>CABSYS010000052.1:0-8760 GCA_902482045.1 uncultured Collinsella sp. | reverse complement strand
ACGCAAAGAAGGCCACTTAATGTGGCCTTCGTCTTGCGCAGGACTGTAGAGCAGGGAACTTCGTGCCCCGACGCCCGGGAGGACGTTTCATTTAGAAAGATGGACCGACCGCCGTCAGCGATGGGAGCTACTCCCCCAGCACGGCCTTTTTGGCGGCTGCAGCCATGTTGTCCAGATCTTCCTTGGTGGGGTGATCCTTTGCGGCGACCCAGTTATCGAGCAGCATCTTAAAGCGGACATTGTCGGGATCTTGCTCGAGCATGGCCTCGTAGCGCTGCTTGACCGCGGGACCCATCTTGCCCTGGCACATTGCCCAACCCACAAGCTCGGCATCCTCGGCCAAATTGGAGGTCACGCGATTGATAATCTGCTGATAATAGCTCTGGTCGGCGCCAAAACCGCAGGTACCAAAGAGGAAAACGCGCTTGCCGTGCAGAGCGGAGAGCAGCGCGGCAACCGAAGGCGTGCACGCGCCCTTGTCGCACCAAAAACCGACGAGCACCGTGTCGGCCGCGCAGGCGCCCTGCGCCTCGAGCGCAACCTGATCTGCATCCGCATCGTCGCTCAACGCCGCGGCATGGACAAAATCAACACCCGCAGCCTGCAGAGCGCGCTTGATCGCGCCCGAAACCATCCTGGTATTACCGCTCTTGCTGTTAACCACCAAAGAGCACGTCATAGTCACGTTGCCTCGTTTCCCCCAAAACTAAAGCCACTAATGCAATTTATTAGATGAATATCTTAGTACTAACGTGACAGATGTAAACCACCTTCTGCCGATTGGCGACGCAGACGACATCTTTGGACAGATTTCGAACAGTATGTACTTCGGATTGAAACCGCCGCAGAACGTTGCACGAATGGCCGAAAAACTGTTTCACAAAACGCCGTCAAATTGTGTCACGGAGTATCGTCAAAATGTTTCACGCGCTGGTAAAACGCTATATAACAAGATCGCTCTATGGGACAAACAAACCTGATTAATTTGCCCCACGGGCTTGCTCACTGGGCGAATTGGCTGCGGTAGAGTTCGGCGTAGAAGCCGCCTGCCGCTAGCAGCTCGTCGTGCGTGCCGCGCTCGATAATTTGGCCGTCGCGCATCACCAGAATGCAGTCGGCGTTGCGGATGGTGCTCAGGCGGTGCGCCACGACAAAGCTTGTGCGACCGGCCATGAGCTCGTCGAATGCCGCCTGCACCTGCAGCTCGGTACGCGTATCGATGCTCGACGTTGCCTCGTCCAGCAGCAGAATCGCCGGATCGGTGAGCATAACGCGCGCAATGCACAGCAGCTGTTTTTGACCCTGGCTAAACGTGCCGCCGTCCTCGCCGATGACCGTATCGTAGCCGCCTGGCAGCTGCACGATAAACTTGTGCGCATGCGCGCGCTTGGCCGCCTCGATAACCTGCTCGCGCGTGGCGTCGGGACAGCCGTAGGCGATGTTTTCCGCCACCGTGCCCTCGAACAGCCACGTATCCTGCAGCACCATGCCAAAGGCGCGGCGCAGGCTTGCGCGCGTGTAGCCACGCGAAGACCGGCCATCGACTATGATGCGACCGGCATCGATATCGTAAAACCGCAGCAGCAAGTTGATGAGCGTCGTCTTGCCGCAGCCCGTGGGGCCAACGAGGGCAAAGCGCATGCCGGGCTTGGCCTCAATGCAGATATCCTGCAGCAGCTTGCGGTCGGACACGTAGCTAAAGTCCACATGCTCAAAGGTCACCTCACCCTGCGGGGCGGTAAGTTCCACGGCATCCGCCGCATCGGGCTCCTGCTCGCGCGCATCGAGCAGCGCAAACATGCGACGCGCCGAGGCATACGCGGTCTGGATCTGCGTAATGACGTTGGTGACCTCGTTGAACGGCTTGGTGTACTGGTTGGCGTAGGACAGGAAAATCTGCACGCCACCCACCGTAAGCGCCGCCGGCACGCCCGTGATCACGCCCACGCAGCCGATCACGGCGACCACGGCATAGATGATGTTGTTGATAAAGCGCGTACCGGGGTTAGAGAGCGAACCCATAAACTGTGCACGCTCACCTGCCGTATAGAGCTCGGCGTTGAGCGCGTCAAAGCGCGCTTGGGCGTTCGGGCCGTAGGCAAACGCATCAACCAGCTTTTGCTCGCCCACATACTCCTCGATATGACCACCGAGCTGACCCTGAATACGCTGCTGGGCCGTAAAGCTCTTGTTGGAAAGCTTGGCGATGGCGCCAGCGGCAAAAATGGAAAGCGGCGTGACGAGCACCACCACAAGCGTCATGGTCAGGTTGATGGAAAGCATAAACGCGAGCGTGCCAACGATGGTAATAACACCGGTGAAGAGCTGCGTGAAGCCCTGCAGCAGACCGTCGCCCACCTGGTCGACGTCGTTGACCACGCGGCTCATAAGGTCGCCGTGGGCGTGGCTGTCGATAAAGCTGAGCGGCATGCGGCTGAGCTTGTCGCTCGCCTCCACGCGCATGTCGCGCACCGTCTCGTAGGACAGGCGGTTGACGCAATAGCCCTGCAGCCACTGGAAAGCCGCGGCACCTACGACGACAATCGCGAGCTTGGTGACAAGCGGCAGTAGCGCGTCGAAGTCCACCTGCCCGGCGGCGACGATCAGGTCGATGCCCTCGCCGATGAGAATAGGCGTATAGAGCTGCAAAATCACGGAGATGGCGGCACTCACAAACGACGCTACAAACGAAATGCGGTGCGGACGGACATAGCCCATCAGACGGCGAGTCACCGCATCCACGGGATAACGTTCGGGGTCGCCGGGCTGGCGCGGGCCATCGCCCAGGTCGTTGAGGCTATCGTTGCCGGACACGTTGGCCGTCATCGTGGCGACCGAGCCGGAAGAAGTGTACGGATTCATTTAGCAGCCCTCCTTTGCGCAGACGGATGCGGAGGCGATCGGGGCGGACACGGGCGTCGCGTTCCCCTGCTGGCCCTCGAGCTCCTCGCGACGCAGCTGCGACTGGCAAATCTCGCGATAGAGCTGGCAGGTCGCATACAGCTCGTCATGCGCGCCCAGGCCCGCGACCGAGCCGTGATCGAGCACGCAGATCATGTCGGCGTCACGCACGGTCGAGACGCGCTGGCCTACGATCACGGTTGTCATGGGGATGCCCCTCGAAAACACCGGAGCTCTTCCTGCGAGTTCGCGCACGGCACGGCGCAGAGCCGCATCCGTCTTTACGTCGAGCGCCGATGCCGAATCGTCCATAACGAGAATCTGCGGGTATTCCACCAGAGCACGCGCGATTGTCAGGCGCTGACGTTGTCCGCCGCTAAAATTTTTGCCGCCTGCCTCGACGGGAGCATCGAGGGCGTCCGGCAGGTTCCGTACAAAATCGTCCGCCTGGGCCGTCTCGAGCGCATCCCAAAGCACATCATCCATAAAGCACGTCCTTTGACGCCATGCCAGATTGGAGCGAATCGTTCCGCTCATGAGACTCGCCCGCTGGGGGACCATGCCGATAACCTCCCTCAGCTGGTCGAGATTCCACGCGCGCACGTCGCGGCCGAAAACGCGAACCGTTCCCGTCGAGGCATCGTACAGGCGCGGAATCAGCGAAACGAGCGTCGATTTTCCCGAACCCGTGCCACCGATAATGCCGAGCGTTCCGCCCACAGAAACAGAAAACGACACGTTGTCAACGGCGTTAACGGCTCCGGCGCCAAACGAAAAGCTCACATGGTCAAACTCGATGGCAGGCGGCACGACATCGACGAGCGGATGCTTGTCGGCCATGTAAGCACTGGGAGAACACCGGTCTTCTTTAAGCATGCAGGCATTTCCGATCGCAAAAAGATCCAGCTTTTGGTTGCCCCCGTCCGTGATACTCGGCACACAGTCGAGCACCTCGTTGATACGCGAAGCGCTAGCGCTCGCCTTGGTGAAGACTACAACCAAGTTGGCAACATACACGATGGAGGTAAGGGTCTGCGTCATGTAGTTCACAAACGCCATGACCTGGCCCTGCGTGAGCTCGCCCACGTTGACCTGGATGCCGCCCACCCACAGGATGGCGCACACGCCCAGGTTCATCACCAAAAACGTGACGGGGTTGAGAATCGACGAGAGCTTGCCCACCGCGATTGCGACACGCGCCTGGTCATCGGCCGCCTGGGCAAAACGCTCACGTTCGTGACCCTCGCGCACAAACGCCCGGACCACGCGGGCGCCCGAAAGCCCCTCGCGGCAAATGAGCGCGATGCGATCGAGCTTTGCCTGCAGCTGCTTGTAATACGGAATGCAGCGCGCCATGACAAACCAAAACACCAGGCCGATGGCGGGCGTGCAAATCAAAAAGATCATGCCGAGCTTAAGGTCGATGGCAAGGGCCGCAATCATGGAGCCCACCGCCAGGAAAGGCCAGCGGATGAGCATACGCACGCCCAGCGCCACGGCGAGCTGCACCTGGTTAACGTCGTTGGTAATGCGCGTGATGAGCGACGGCGTGCCAAAGCGGTCGAGCTCAGCATAGCTCAGCTTGTTGATGTGCTGGTAGAGTGCGCCGCGAATGTCGGTGCCCATGCCCTGCGAGGTGAGCGCCGCCATCTTTTGGCAGACGAGCGTAAACGAGATGCCGATCACGGCCATGGCGGCGAGCACCATGCCGTAGCGGACGACAGCGTTCACATCGTGTGCACCGATACCTTTATCGATCATCTGGGCAATCACCAGCGGCGTAAGCAGGTCGAAGATCACTTCGATCAACTTGCACGCAGGGCCAATCACCATATACCGGCGATACTTACCACCAAAACGCCTGAGCAGCTCAATCATAAAAAGGCGCTCCCTATCATCATCTCTATTCAATCTGATTCATGATAGTACGGCGAACTCTGGAGATGCGTAAGCAACTCGTTACAGATGTAAGGACAACGGTCACTAGCGCCCAAGGCACGTAGCAGCCGATGTTTTGGCAACGCCAGCGAGCGCCACTAAGCACGGGATTGAATTGTTCAGCTAAACGCGACTTTACGGGTGATTTTTGGACGACGGGGCCCGGCCGGCGACGAGGTATTTGGTAGTCGAGCGATCCCGCAGGCGCAGCCGAGGACCAGCGAGACACCAAATACCTCGTCGCCGGCCGGGCCATGTCGCGGCACCAAAAAGCGCCCGTGCGCTCGATGGATTCGGATGCCCGACAGAGGCTCCTTATGGCTGCTTCCTTCCGGACCTGACCAGATTCGGAACATGTCGTCATCCGAACCCATCGAACGCACTAGGCGCTCGATATATCTTACCCGCTCCCGCCCGATGGGGCAAGGTAGCTAATTTGGGACGGGGCTTTTTTGACTACTTTTAGATGCGGCCAAGGTCGTAGGCTTGGGCGGCCGCTTCGCCGGCGCAGATGAGGTTGGTTGTGGCTTCCTGGGGATCGAGCGCCAGCTCAAGGCCCATGGGCTTGCGGCAGACTGGCAAAACCAGGTCGACGCCCTGCCCATACACCGCATCCAGGTTGTCGGCACGACCGCCCACGACGGCGACCACCGGCTTGCTATATCGCTTCGCACGACGGGCCACGCCCACCGGCGCCTTACCGGCAGCGGATTGCTCGTCCATATTGCCCTCGCCCGTTATGACCAGGTCGACATCGCGCACGCGCTCGTCAAACCCAACGAGGTCGAGCACCGTCTCCACGCCCGAGCGCAGCTCCGCACCGAGCGCTAGCAGCGCGGCGCCCAGGCCGCCGGCGGCGCCGGCGCCGGGCACACCGAGCACCGAGCCAAACGTCCGCGCACCCTCGGGCACGCGCAACAACCCCTGAGCCCGTGCCTCGGCAATCGCCGTATCGAGCAGGCGACCGTAGCCGACCATCCAGCTGTCGTACCCGCGCAGCACCTCGGCATCACCCGTCGGCAAACCCTTCTGCCCACCAAACACCGCCAGTGCGCCTCGACGCCCCACGAGCGGATTCTCGACATCGGACAGCACGACGATGCGTGCGCCATTCAGCGCCCGAAGCGCCGGTGCCAAATCGATACTCGCCACCTGCTCAAGCCCCGCGAGACCAGGGGCGACATCGCAGCCCTGATCATCGACCACACGCGCGCCCAGCGCCTGCAGCATGCCGGCGCCACCGTCGTTGGTGGCGCTGCCGCCCAGACCAATATAGATAGTCTTTGCCCCAGCACGGACCGCGCGAAGCATGAGCTCGCCCACGCCATAGGTCGTAGCGGCCAACGCCGCCGATTCCGTGCAGGGCGAATACCCAATACCCGCCGCCTCGGCCATCTCAATAACAGCCGACTCGTGCTCGCCGTCCACCAGCATCCGGGCAGACACGCGGTCGCCCAAGGGGCCTGCGACTTCACCTGCCACGACCTCACCGCCGCGCGCGGCGATGGCGTCGAGCGTTCCCTCGCCACCATCTGCCAGTGGCAATGCACGCACCTCGGCATCGGGCCACACGCGGCGCACACCTTCGGCAACCGCCGCCTCCGCCTGTGCACTCGAAACGCTGCCCTTAAAGGAATCAATCGCCAACAGCACACGACGGGGCCGGCGCTGCACGGAGCCAAAGTCGAGCGTCTCGCCAGCGAGATCCCCAACACCCGCAAGCGCCTCGGCGTGGGCGGTATGCGCCTCAAGATCGGCCCCACAACCGCAGCCAGCACCATCGGTGCCACGCAGCCCACTAAAATAACCGCTCAGCACCGCGCGGCACTCGTCTGCCAGCACGCCGGCGGTCACATTAAACCGATGGTTCAGGCGCGAATCGGCATTGAGGTCGTATAGCGACCCCAGAGCGCCCGCTTTAGCATCGGCCGCGCCGTACACGCAGCGCCCCACGCGCGCGTTAACCATAAGCCCCGCGCACATGCAGCAGGGCTCGAGCGTCACGTAGACCGTACAATCGGAAAGGCGCCAGCGACCGAGCGATTGCGCGGCGGCGCATAGGGCCGCAAACTCGGCATGCGCCGAAGGATCCTGGTCGAGCTCGCGGCGATTATACGCCCGCGCGACAATCTCACCCGCGCGCACCACTACGGCACCGATCGGTACCTCGCCCACCGCCGCGGCGGCGCGCGCCTCGGCCAGCGCCTCGCGCATGAACTTCTCGTCGATTCCGGTGCTCGTCATCGTTCGCCCTCCCTGTTACAAATCCAAAACGATGCTATCATTACGACTCACGGAGAGATGGCAGAGCGGTTGAATGCGGCGGTCTTGAAAACCGTTGAGCGCGAGAGCGTTCCGGGGGTTCGAATCCCCCTCTCTCCGCCACTCTTAGTGACCCACCGGCGTCATGGTCCGCTCGAACAGTGCATCGACCACGTCGGCGATTTCGGAACGGCGCTCTAGTACGTGGCCCGATTCCCACCACATGGTAAAAAGCCGAATAATGCCGCCGGCGACAAACTCAGACGTTGTCTCGAGCGATACGGGCGCGAGCGCGTCCTCGTCAAGCGCGCTCATCACGCGCCCGCGTATGGAGCGCGCGATGCGGTCGCAAATCATGCTGGTCAGCATACCCGACATACTGCTCGCCAAAATGTTATCCATGAGCTGCTCATGCGCCAGAATCAGTTCCATGGCATCGGCGAACACTTCGTGGCGAAGCGCGCGCACGTCCTCGGCGCCCTCCGCGCCATCCGCATCGGCCCGCTTTTGCGGCAGGCCCGACATGAGTTCATCGATATAGAAGGCAAAGTAATCGTTCTTGTCGCGGAAGTGCTTGTAGAACGTCGTCCGACGAATCATAGCGCGGTCACACAGCATGGCAACCGTCACATCCTCAAACCGATGCTCTTCGAGTAGCTCAGTAAAGGCCTCGAACAGGGCCCGATAGGTTTTCTTGATGCGAAGGTCCATATGCATCGCCCTCCTCAAGGAAAAGACAGCGCTCACCAATCTGTCGCATATCTTACACCTGTATCGTCCGCCCCCCTGGCGAATGGCCTCACCTTGGTGGAAACATAACGCTTACCGGAAAGTTCGGTATCGCCAAAGGTTGCGGGTATACTAGTAGCGTTACACCAACGGCAGCCGGCGGAAGACGCCGCGGCCATTCGAAACGGAGACACCATGATTCCCGTCATCATCGGTATCGTTGTTGTCGTTGTGATTGTCTGCGCCATCGCCGGCATCTACAACAACATGGTCACCAAGCGCAATCGCATCGATAACGCCTGGCAGAACATCGACACGCAGCTGCAGCGCCGCAACGACCTGATCCCTAACCTGGTCGAGACCGTCAAGGGCTACGCCAAACACGAGCAAGACACACTTGCCGCCGTGGTCAACGCGCGCAACGCCGCCATGAGCGCTACCACGCCCGAAGCCAAGATGGAAGCCGACAACGTGCTGACCGGCGCCCTGCGCCAGCTCTTCGCCGTGGCCGAGGCTTACCCCGATCTTAAGGCGAACACCAACTTTATGCAGCTCCAGGCCACGCTCGAAGACACCGAGAATAAGGTGAGCTACGCGCGCCAGAGCTACAACGACTGCGTGCTTAGCTACAACAACGCCATCCAGACCTTCCCGGCCGTCATCTTTGCCGGCATCTTCCAGTTTAAGGAGCGTCAGGGCTTCGAGGCCGCCGAAGCTGCCCGCCAGGCACCGACCGTCAAGTTCTAACAGATCCGCAGCGTATCCTCAATCGGGTATATGCATAAACCGCCCCGTCGAATGCATACTTCGACGGGGCGGTTTCCTTTGTCGCAAAGGTCCCCCTCAAGGCGCCGTGCATTTTTGGGAGTATTCAGCATAACCAAGAGCTTCGGGCGCCACGATAAATGCCAAAGACCGCGAATATCCCTG
>CABSYS010000051.1:0-8807 GCA_902482045.1 uncultured Collinsella sp. | reverse complement strand
GGCTCGGAGATGTGTATAAGAGACAGCTTATGGGCTGCGCTGGCGGCGGGGGAGGCCGAGGCGGTGGGCACAAATTCCGGCTCGAGGCCCATGATCTGGTCAAAATGCTCTTTAACGCGGGGAACGGAGATGCCGATGACCACCTGGGCGGTCTTGCCCGTAATGATGAGGCCCTTGGCGCCCACCGCGACAAACGACGCGTTATCTGCAACGATGGAAGGGTCTGCGACCTCGACGCGCAGGCGCGTGGCGCAGTTGGTTGCGCCCACGATATTGCCAACGCCACCTAAAAGCTGAATTACCCGCTCAGCGAGGACGTGATCTTGATCGGATCGACTATTGACCTCGTCATTGGGAGATTGCTCTTTGGCAAAGCCGCTTTCCGTTAAACGATCGATTGCCGCGCGATTGGCAACATGATCCTCGCGGCCCGGCGTCTTAAGGTCATAGACCAAGATGAGTGCTCGAAAACTAACAAAAAAGATGAGGCTAAAGGCAAGGCCGATACCGAGCGCCAAAAGATAGGCACCGGCATGCGTGCGCATGAGCGGAATAAAGTTGAAGGCTGCCATCTCCATCAGGCCGCCCGAGAAGATGCCGACGATGCCAAAGAGATTCATGGTTGTGGCAAGGCAAGACGATAAGACGGCGTAGAGCAAAAAGAGCCCGGGGTGGGTGAACATAAAGAGAAACTCGAGTGGCTCGGTAACGCCGCAAACCACCGAGGCGATGATGGCGGGAGCAAGGATGACCCTGAGGCCGGCACGGCGCTCGGGTTTTGCGGTGGAGTAGAACGCAGCTGCGATGGCAGGAAGGCCAAAGAGCTTGACCCAGCCGGTGGCGGTAAAACCGGCCCACGGCGCAAGTTCATTAAGGGGGCGCGTGCTATGGGAGAGGATGGGGAGCAAACTGCTCCACGTGGCGTAGATGCCGTCGTTAATGACCAGGTTGTCGTAGTAGATCGGCATGTAGAGCAGGTGGTGCAGGCCAAAGGGCTCGAGTGCTCGTTCTAAAAAGACAAAGATGCCCACGCCAAGGGGACCGATGCCTGCAAGCGCGTGACGCAGCGTATCAGTTACATCGTATACGTAGGGCACGATGGCGGCCGAGATAGCGGCAAGGGCAAACACGGCAAAAAAGCTGATGAGGTAGACCAGCGAGGAGCCCGAGAAGGTGCCGAGCCAATCGGGAATTTTGGCATCGTAGAAGCGGTCATGGATGGCGACGACGGTTGCCGATACCGCCAGCGGGCCGATAATGCCGGTGTCGAGCGTCTTGATGCCGTCGATGATGGTGATGCCGCTAGCGGAGGTCAAAGACGACGGGTACTTAAGTCCAAGATTGTCTCCGCTCAGCTTAATGATCTCGCTCAAAAAGAAGCAGTAGGCAAAATAGGCGACGAGAGCCTCGAGGCAGCAACGAGCCGGTTGTTTTTGGGCAAGACCGATGGGCAGCGCTACGGCAAAAAGGAGCGGGAGGCGTTTAAAGACCGTCCACGAGCCGCGCTGGATGATGGTCCAAAAAGCGTACCAAGGGGTTCCGTATACGGCGAGATCGCCGACGATGTCCGCAGTCGTTGCGAGAGCGGAGACGCCGACCATGAGGCCTGATATAGAAAACAGCATGGCGGGCGCGAACATTGCCCCGCCAAAGCGTTGGATTTTTTGCAGCATGTTCTGCCTTCCGAATATCGAGGCGCGTTGCGCGTGGGGAAACGTTTAAACAATGGATTCATTGTAGAGGACCAGACGATTGTCGTACCGGCAGTTTTGAGCGAAACCGATTTGGGCATGACAGAAACCGTCAACGGTTAAATCCTGTCGCTTTACCGATATTCGGTTTAAACAACTTTAAGAAATGCTATCGTGCCTAGCCGGAAATGAATAATGTAGAGGTGAAACAATGCCAAAAGCGATATACGAAGGAATCTACCGAGAAATACGCTCGCGCATCATTAATGGGACCTATGCGTTTCAGGAGATGCTGCCAACCGAAGCCGAGCTGACCGCGGAGTTCGGATGCGCTCGCAATACCGTCCGTCGCGCCTTGGGTATGCTGGCCGACGGGATGTTTGTGCAGCCTATACACGGCAAGGGCGTGCGCGTTATTTGGCTTAAGGGCGAAACCGACATGTTGGGCGCACTCGAAGAGGTTGAGTCGTTTGGCGAGTTTGCAAAGCGCAACAATGCCGTTGCATCGACGGACGTTAAGTCTTTCGAACATCTGGTTTGCACCGAGCAACTCTCTCGTCACCTGGGCTTTAAGGTGGGCGAGGAGTTGATTCGCGTAGTGCGTGTCCGAAGCCTCAACGGCAACGCGCGCCAAGTGGACCATGGCTATTTTTTGGCGTCGATCGCCAAGGGCCTGACTCCCGAGATCGCGGCTGATTCTATTTACGGCTATCTGGAGCACAAGCGCGGTGTCAAAGTGATGGCGAGCCGTCGTACGGTGAGTGTCGAGCTCGCCAACGATGAGGACTGCAGCTATCTTGACCTCGGCAAATACAACTGCGTTGCCGTCATGGAGAGTCAGTCGTACACCTCGGATGGCATCTTGTTTGAGGTGACGCACACTCGCACACACCCCGAGATCTTCCATTACCGCGTCAATTCCAAGCGATAGCCGGCTAGCTCGCAGCCTGACGAGACTCATGGCCTCAAAGAGAAAACGCCCGGTCAAACCGACGGTACATCGGCTTGACCGGGCGTTTTCTCTGCATTTAATAACAAATAATTGTTTATACAAAACTTGTCAAGTATCAAGTTGAAATTACCGTTCACCGAAGTTTTTCTACCGCTCTAGTAATACTTGTTCAAACAACTAGCCAAATAGCGTATTGTACAAATCAGCAAAAGGGGCAAAGTCCCCGAGCCAATTTCCGAAGGCGGCGGCAAAGGGTGCCGCCACGGTGTGAAAGGGTGGATTGTAATGAAGAACGAAATGAGCAGAAGGCAGTTCCTGGGCTTTGCTGGTTCCGCGGCTGCAGTTCTTGGTCTGGGCCTCGTGGGTTGCGGTGGTTCTGCCGGCTCCGGCTCCTCTGCTTCTGGCGACGCTGCCGAGGTCTACTTCCTCCAATTCAAGCCCGAGGTCGACAAGGAGTGGAAGGAGATCGCCAAGGCCTATAAGAAGGAGAAGGGCGTCGAGGTCAAGATCGTGACCGCCGCTTCCAACACCTACGAGGAGAAGCTTAAGTCCGAGATGTCCAAGAGCTCCGCTCCGACCCTGTTCCAGGTCAACGGCCCCACCGGTCTTAAGAACTGGAAGGATTACTGCGCCGACCTGTCCGATACCAAGCTCCGCGGTGAGCTCATTGACGACTCCCTGGCTCTGCAGTCCGACGGCAAGGATGTGTGCATCGACTGGGTCCAGGAGAGCTTCGGCATCATCTACAACAAGCAGCTGCTCGAGAAGGCTGGCTACAAGGCCGAGGACATCAACTCCTTCGACAAGCTGAAGGCTTGTGCCGACGACATCCAGGCCCGCAAGGACGAGCTTGGTGTCGAGGGTGCCTTCACTTCCGCCGGCATGGACGACTCCTCCAGCTGGCGCTACACCACCCACCTTGCCAACATGCCGCTCTACTACGAGTTTGAGAAGGAGCACAACCAGGAGGACGACGAGATCAAGGGTGAGTTCCTCGACAACTACAAGCAGATCTTCGACCTGTACATCACCGACTCCACCTGCGATCCTTCGCAGCTTGCTTCCAAGACCGGCGACGACGCCACCAACGAGTTCGCAACCGGCAAGGCCGTCTTCTACCAGAACGGCTCTTGGGCCTACTCTGACCTCGTCAAGGCCGGCATGACCGACGATCAGATTGGCATGATGCCCATCTACATCGGTGTTGACGGCGAGGAGAACCAGGGCCTGTGCTCCGGCGGCGAGAACTACTGGTGCGTCAGTTCCCAGGCTTCCGAGGATGCCCAGAAGGCCACCGAGGACTTCATGTATTGGTGCGTCACCGCTGACACCCCGACCAGCATCATCGCCGACAAGATGGGTCTGACCGCTCCGTTCAAGAGCGCCAAGGAGACCACCAACGTCTTCTCGCAGCAGGCCGTTGCCATGGCCAAGGACGGCAAGAAGACCGTCGCTTGGGACTTCGTCTACATTCCCTCCGAGGAGTGGAAGAAGAACCTCAAGCAGGCTCTGATTGCCTATGCTGCCGACAACACCAAGTGGGACGGCGTCAAGAACGCCTTCGTTGATGGCTGGAAGACCGAGAAGGCTGCTTCCGAGTAAGCAGTTGCTGCCCGAGCTATCTGATTAGCGACAGGGGGGGCGGGCAGACGTAGGTTTGCCCGCCCCCCTGCATATTGAAAGGACCCTTTTATGGGCAAAGCACTCAAGCGCTGGTGGCCGCTCTTTATGCTGCCCACGTGCCTGGCGTTTATGATCGGGTTCGTGATCCCTTTTATCCAGGGCTTCTATCTCTCGTTCTGCCAGTTTATTATCATTAGTAACGCGCACTTTGTCGGTATCGAGAACTACGTGCGTGCGCTGTCCGATCCGCAGTTCTCCACGTCGTTCTTCTTTACCGTGGCGTTTGCCTTCCTGTCGACGGTGCTCATCAACGTGATCGCCCTGGCCATTGCGCAGGCGCTCACCCGCAAGGCGCTCAAAGGCACCAACATCTTCCGTACGATCTTCTTTATGCCTAACCTGATCGGCGGCATCGTGCTGGGCTACATTTGGCAGATTCTGATCAACTGCCTGCTCTCCAACGTGGGCGCCCAGCTCATCGCTCTTAACTCTGCTGCTGGCTTCTGGGGCCTTATCATCCTGACCCTGTGGCAGCAGGTCGGCTACATGATGATCATCTACATCGCTGGTCTGCAGTCCATTCCGTCCGACTACATCGAGGCCGCCAAGGTCGACGGCGCTACGGCATGGCAGACGTTTTGGAAGGTTAAGATCCCTAACCTGATGCCGACCATCACCATCTGCCTGTTCCTGTCCATCACCAACGGCTTTAAGCTGTTCGACCAGAACCTCGCCCTTACCGGCGGCGCCCCCGCGCACTCCACCGAGATGCTCGCCCTGAACATCTACAACACGTTCTATTCGCGTGCCGGTATCGCATGGCAGGGCATTGGTCAGGCCAAGGCGGTTATCTTCTGCATCCTGGTCGTGGCCATCTCCATGATCCAGCTTAAGGCCACGAGGTCCAAGGAGGTGCAGCAGTAATGAAACGCGATAAGGTTATCAACCGCGCGCTCTCGATTTTCTTTACGATCCTGTCGCTCGCGTGGATCTACCCCGTGTTCATGATTGCGCTTAATTCTTTTAAGAAAGCGACCGCAATCAGCACCACCACGGCATTCGATCTGCTCACGCCCGAGACGTTCAACGGCCTCGCAAACTACATGCACGCCCTTAACGAGCAGGGCTTTGCCTCGGCATTTATGTACTCGCTCATCATCACGGTCACGTCGGTCGTGCTGATCTTGGTGTGCTGCTCCATGTGCGCTTGGTACGTGGTTCGTGTCAACAACAAGATCTCGAACTTCTTCTATTACCTGTTCGTGTTCTCGATGGTCGTGCCGTTCCAGATGCTCATGTTCACGCTGTCCAATTTGGCGGACCGCATCGGCTTCAACACGCCGTTCAACATCTGCTTTATCTACCTCGGCTTTGGCGCGGGCCTGGCGGTCTTTATGTTCGCCGGTTTTGTAAAGAACATCCCGCTCGAGATCGAGGAGGCGGCCATGATTGATGGCTGCAACCCGGTCCAGGTGTTCTTTAAGATCGTCCTTCCCATCATGAAGCCCACCTATCTTTCGGTCGGCATCCTCGAGACCATGTGGGTCTGGAACGACTATCTGCTGCCCTACCTTACGCTCGACTCCACCAAGTACAAGACCATTCCTATCTTGATCCAGTACTTCCGCGGCGGCTACGGCCACGTCGAGCTCGGCCCCATGATGGCCTGCATCATGATGGTCGTTATCCCCATCGTTATCATGTACATCCTCTGTCAGAAGTACATCATCGACGGCGTGGTGGCAGGTGCCGTCAAGGGCTGATGCCGTAACTGTTTTGCAAGTTTCTGCGGCGCCCCTCAGCGCGGCGCCGCATATCGAAAGGTAGAGACATGGCCGAGATCGTTCTCAAACATGTTCAGAAGGTGTATCCCAACAACGAGTCAAAAAAGAAGGGCTTCTTTGGCAAAAAGAAGAAGACCGAGGAGAAGAAGCACAACCTCAAGGTTACCGAGGACGGTGTGCTCGCTGTAGAGGACTTCAACCTCACCGTTCACGACCAGGAGTTCGTCGTCCTCGTTGGCCCCTCTGGCTGCGGTAAGTCCACGACGATGCGCATGGTCGCCGGCCTGGAGGACATTACCTCGGGCGATGTGCTCATCGACGGCAAGCGTGTCAACGACGTGGCGCCCAAGGACCGCGACATCGCCATGGTGTTCCAGAGCTACGCTCTGTACCCCAATATGACGGTGTACGAGAACATGGCATTTACGCTCGAGCTCAAGAAGGTTCCCAAGGACGAGATCGACCGCAAGGTTCGCTCTGCTGCCGAGATTCTGGGCATTACCGAGTACCTCGACCGTAAGCCCAAGGCGCTCTCCGGCGGCCAGCGCCAGCGTGTCGCTATCGGCCGCGCCATCGTGCGTGACCCCAAGGTCTTCCTGATGGACGAGCCGCTGTCCAACCTGGACGCCAAGCTTCGTAACCAGATGCGTGCCGAGCTCATTAAGCTGCGCCACGAGATCAAGGGCACGTTCATTTATGTTACTCACGACCAGACCGAGGCTATGACCCTCGGTGACCGTATCGTGGTCATGAAGGACGGCGTTGTCCAGCAGATCGCCACGCCGCAGGAGGTCTTCAACCATCCCGCGAACATCTTCGTCGCCGGCTTCATCGGCGTGCCGCAGATGAACTTCTTCGATGCCCAGCTGGTGCGCTCGGGCAACGGCTTTACCGTCAAGACCGAGGATATGAACGTGGCGCTCGCCCCCGAGACTTGCGCTCAGCTTGCCCTCAACTGGGACGGCGGCGACGTGAAGGAGATTACGGCCGGCGTGCGTCCCGAGCAGATCCTGCTTGCCGACAAGGGCGAGGAGGGCGCGCTCCAGGGTACCGTCGAGGTGACCGAGCTCATGGGCTCGACCGAGCATGTCCACGTGACCGCTCCCGACGGCCAGTTTGTCCTGATTATCCCCGTCGTCGACCTCGAGGCCAAGGGCGCGCTCAAGGCTGGCGACACCATCTGGTTCAAGTTCGAGAAGAACGCGACCCACCTCTTCGATAAGGTCTCTGGCAAGAACCTTATCTAGGCCCGGTGCAACCAGGCCCTTCCTTTGGGCGACTGCGGTATTGCCATCCTTTTGCCGCGGTCACATATAAGGCTCCCCTCCCGTCCACTGGGCGAGAGGGGAGCCTTTCTTTGTGTTGGGGCTGTCTGACCGGTCGTTTGTCTCGATCTGTAACAGGTAGGGCCGATTTCGGACGTTAGATGTTACAGATCGAGACGGTCCCGCTGAGCTAACCATTTCATCTAAATCTGTAACACCAAAGGTGAATTTCAGCTGCTAGATGTTACAGATTGAGATAAACCCAAGGGGAGGGGCCGGTATGTCTCAATCTGTAACAGCTGGGACCGTTTTTACCGAGTAGTTGTTACAGATCGAGATTGTTTGGCCGAGTTGGGTCGCAGGGTAACGTGCGGGCACAAAAAACGGAGCCGTGTTGCCACGACTCCGTTTCTCAAGAGGATGGGTAAGGGAAGCGAAATTAGCTCAGGTGCCAAATCTCGTCGTTGTACTGGGAGATCGTGCGGTCAGACGAGAAGGTGCCGGCGTTGGCGATGTTGATCAGTGCCTTGCGCATCCAAGCGTCCTGGTCCTCGTAGTCTGCCAGCACGCGCTCCTTGGTCTGGATGTACTCCTCAATGTCGAGCAGGGCCATAAACCAGTCCTTGCCTTTGATGTCGTCGTGCAGACGCTGCAGGCGCTCGGCGTTGCCGGTCGCCATAAAGGCGGGGTTGGTGATGAAGTCCACCAGCAGCTTGATGCCGGGCTTGCGATAGAGCGCGCCGGCGTCATAGCTGCCGTCGGCGTAGAGCTGTTCGACCTGCTTGGAGGAAGCGCCAAAGGTGTAGATGTTCTCGTCACCCACGAGCTCGGCGATCTCGACATTGGCACCGTCAAGCGTGCACAGGGTCAAAGCGCCGTTGAGCATGAACTTCATGTTGGAGGTTCCGCTCGCCTCCTTGGAGGCCAGGCTGATCTGCTCGGAGATGTCGGCGGCGGGGATCACGCGCTCGGCAGCAGTGACGTTGTAGTTCTCGATCATGACAACCTGCAGGTAGGGGGCCACATCGGGATCGTTTGCGATCCACTGGGAAAGCGTCAGGATCAAATGGATGATGTCCTGTGCGATGGTGTAGGCAGGTGCCGCCTTGCCGCCAAAGATGATGGTGACGGGGTGCTTAGGTCTGTTACCGTTCTTGATGTCGAGGTACTTCCAGATGATGTAGAGCGCGAGCATCTGCTGGCGCTTGTACTCGTGGATACGCTTGACCTGAACATCGATGATGGCGTTGGAGGGAATGGTCACGCCCTGCTCGAGCGCCATGAACTGGCGCATGATGGCCTTGGCTTCGGTCTTGGTGGCAGCCAGGCGCTCAAGAACATCCTTGTTGTCAACGAACTCGGCAAGCTTGCTCAGGTCGCCGGTGCTGCGCCAATCGGTGCCGATTACATCGTCGAGCAGGCTGGCGAGCGCGGGGTTGGCGCCGTGGATCCAACGACGGAAGGTGATGCCGTTGGTCTTGTTGGAGAACTT
>CABSYS010000050.1:0-8839 GCA_902482045.1 uncultured Collinsella sp. | reverse complement strand
GGTGCAGAACTGATCGTCGGTGAGGTTGCGCTTGACGCCGCAGACGGTGCGGGAGTTGGAGTGGCTGGCGACGAAGGGGCGCGTGGCGTGGGCGACAACCTCGTCAAAGCACTCGTCGTTGAGGTGGGAGACGTCGAGTACCATGCCGGCGTGCTCCATCTGCGTGAGCGACTCGATGCCGGCGGCGGTGAGGCCGGCGTGGGTATCGTGTCCGCTCGCGAGCGGCCCCTGCGCGTTCCAGCTGAGCGACGACATGAGTACGCCCAAGCTCTTGAGCACCTCGATCAGTGCGGGGTCCTCGGCAAAGAACGTGGCGTTTTCGATGGTGTGGATGCAGGCGACCTTGCCGTCCTTGAGCGCGGGGCGAATGTCTGCGGCGCTGCGCACGTTGACCATGCGGTCGTGATTGAGCATGGCCTGGCCACTCATGTGCGCCATGATCTGCGCCTGGAAGCGCGCTGCGTGGGCGGTGGGAATCTCGTCGGGGACAAACGTGGCAAAGCACTGCGCCCAAGGAGTTTTGCCGATCTTTGCGAGCGAGATGGCGCAGGCGTTGCCCTCGATAAGGTCGAAATCTTGCGGATGCGTTTCGTCGCCGGGGAAATAACCGTCGGTGCCGGCGGTAAAGCGCAGGTCGAGATCGAGCGTGGCCCAGCCGATGCGGTCGGCGGTGTCGCAGTGTAGGTCAAATACGGGGTATGCCATGGTTCCTCCGGTTACAGCGTTTCTTTGCAAACTGTCATTGAATTGTATGACTAGGGTATAGTTAGCGCCATATGTTCATGGCGGCCCGCGTTGTGCGCCGCCCTTATTACGGAGGTTACCATGTCCAACCAGGGCAAGAAGGTCAAGACCCATTATCGTGGCACGCTCGACGACGGCACGCAGTTCGATAGCTCCTACGATCGCGGTGAGCCGCTGGAGTTCACCTGCGGTGCCGGTCAGATGATCAAGGGCTTCGACGCCGCCGTTATCGATATGCAGGTGGGCGAGAAGAAGTCCGTGCACATTCCTGCTGCCGATGCCTACGGCGAGCACAATCCCGAGATGGTTATTACCTTCCCGGCCGAACAGGTTCCAAACATCGAGCAGATCGAGAAGGGCATGAAGCTCTTCCTGTCCACGCCGAGCGGCATGCCTGTCCCCGCCGTCGTCATTGACGTGACGCCCGAGGCCGTGACGCTCGACGCCAACCACGAGCTGGCCGGCAAGGACCTCAATTTTGATATCGAGCTCGTCGAGGTCGAGGATTAGGCTATGCCTGCAAATCTGGTTTTGACAGCGTGCCTCGGAAATCTCAACGACCCGTCCTATGAGCTTTTGCTTCGCCGGGAGCTGGGCGGTGTCTTTGAGGTCGATGAGCTACTGCTCGATTGGGACCAGGCTGATGTATGCGCGTTTGCGGGCGTGACGGAGCTGGGGCGCACGATCGATGTTCGGCTGGATGCTACCGACGGTGGTCGTCTTGCCGACGGCGACGTGCTCGCCATTGACCGTTCGGGCGTGGTGCCCGTGGCGGTTGTCGTGCGCCTGCGCAGCGCCGAGGTTTATTTGGTCGAAGTCGACCGCATGGATCCGATTGCACTCGCGCATGCGTGCTGGGAGATCGGCAACATGCATGCGCCGCTCTTCCGAGGCGACTCGGACGAGCATACCGTGCGCATGTATACGCCGGTGCAGCCTGTTTTGGGCCGCATGCTCCGGGGTGTCGAGGGTGTTCGGCTCTCAGTGGTCACGCGCGAGCTCGATGCCAGCCGGCGCTTTGCGTCGAGTGCGGCGGAGGTCGTCGTGAGCATGGCTCCCGACTTTACGATCGTAAAGAAGGCGCGCGGTTAACGTGCGTATGAGTAAGACGGACTTTGAGAGGCAACTATTCAAAGTCCGTCTTACTGTTGATGAGGTGCTTTGGGGGAAAGCATATGGGTCTTGAGGGAATCAAGCTGATTGCATGCGATTTGGACGGCACGTTGCTGCATCCGGGGGAGCGCGAGCCGCGTTCCGAGGCCTTTGAGCTTATCGATGAGCTGCATCGTCGCGGTATCGTGTTTATGCCGGCGAGCGGCCGTCAATATGCGAGCTTGCGCCACCTGTTTGCCCCGGTGGCCGATGAGCTCGCCTATGTATGCGAAAACGGAGCCCTGGTGATGAGCGAGGGACGTGCCGTTGTCAAGCGTTCCATGGAGCGCAGCCTTGCTATGGATATCGCGAATGCCGTGGTTGCGTATCCCCATGCCGACGTGACCCTTTCGTGCGAGGGGCACCTCTACACCATGGGCGGCAACGATGCGTTCGTCGACCATTTGCGCTATGAGGTCCACTGCGATGTGGCGGTGGTCGACCGTCCCAAGGACATCGACGAGGACGTCATTAAGATTGCCTTCCAGACGCCCGAGGTGGATCAGCCGGCCGCGCTGGAGCATTTTGAGCGCCTCTTTGGCGACCGTGTCGACGTGATGACGTCGGGAACCGAATGGACGGACTTTATCGGTTTCGGTTCGGGCAAGGGCTCCGCGCTTGCCGATTACGGTCGTGCCCTGGGTATTTCGCCCGATGAGATGATGGCGTTTGGCGACAATGAGAACGATCGCGACATGCTCAACATCGTGGGCCATCCCTATCTGATGGAGAGCTGCAACCCCTCTATGCGTGGCATTAACGACCGCGTCCGCTACGTGCGCACGGTCGAAGAAGAACTGCGCCGCCTGCTCGCCGAGTAGGTTTCCGGGACATGCCTAGAAATGTGCTGTTTGCTGTAGCGGATGGGCAAGTAGATTTGCGGGCATGCCACTAAGGGCTACCGGCAGTCGGGGCAGAGACCCTCGAAGATGGTGTAGTGCGACGTGACGTGCCAGCCGATTTGCTCGGACGCCTTGGCGTCGAGCTGGGTATCGAAGGGGAGCGGTATGTCGATGACGCGGCTGCACGAGGTGCAGATGATATGCGCATGCGGCTCGATCGTGCGATCGAAGCGGCTGCCGCCCGGCGTCTTGATGGAGAGGATCTCGCCGGCGTCGGCCAAGAGATTGAGATTTCGGTAGACCGTACCGCGGCTGATCTTGTCATCCTGCGCGCGCACGACGTTGTAGATTTCGTCGGCGGTGGGATGGTTATAGCTTTGGCGCACGGCGTCAAGAACCAGCTTTCGCTGCCTGGTATTCCTTCTTTGCACCGCCATGCGCCTCGCCTCTTTTCTATCAACGGTCGTAGGTAAATGATACCGTATTTAGCACACAATACTAATAATGAGGAGTGAAACCGTCTTCATTAGCAAGTGGGGCTCGGGCCTGGGCGTCTACGAGGCGAAAACGCGTTCCCATGCGCTCGTAGGAGGCATGAAGTGCCTCGAGATGAGATAGGATGTCTGCCGGAGCTCCCTGTATCTCCATCTCGACTGAGCCGTCTTCCATGTTACGCACCCAGCCGGTGAGGGAGCGCGCCTGTGCGAGGTTGGTGTTGGTGAAGCGGAAACCGACGCCCTGGACCTGCCCCTCCCACCGCAGGAAATAGCGCTGCGGGGCGTCTTGAGTGGCCTCGTCGCTTGCGAGCACGGTGAGCCTACGGCGCAGCTCAAGCTCGACGCCAGAGGGCTTTTGGGGTTCGCGGCTGCCGCCGGTGACGCCCGAGAAAAGCTTGTCGAAAAAACCCATCGCTATGCCTGCTTGTTAGAGTCAGCGGGGAAGGCGATACCCGCCTGCTGTCGCACGGCATCCATGATACGCAGTGACACGAGCGTGACATCGCGGTAGTGGCCAAGCTCGTGGCGTCCCGCCGGGGTCTCCCAAATCTCTTCCTTAACGTTATCGATGCCGCCGATGGCGGTGATAAAGTCTGTGAGTTCGTATTCCATAGTGTTGCTCGATTTGGGTAGGTCGAGCACGCGGCCGTTGTCGCCCTGTCCGCGCGGCGCCTCGGTCGCCGAGCCGCGTACGACATCGCCGCGATAGTCGATACGGACGTTGCGGGGCGTGGACAGATGGTCAATCTGGATAGTGCCACGCTCGCCTTCGATCTGCGAGGACAGCAGGTCATTCGTAATTTTGGAGTGCGCGAGCTCGACGGAGATACGGCCACCGCCGTAGCTGGCGAGGATGGAACCGCAGCCGTCGATGGGGCCGTGCGTGAGCTGTCGCGTGGTGGGGTCGAGCAGAGTAGTCATGCTCGTAAGGCCGGAGGGCATGCCGAAAATCTCGACCATGGGCTCGACGGTGTAGACGCCAATATCCATGAGGGAACCCGATGCCATATTGCAGTCGAAGATATTGGTGGCGCGTCCCGCGAGAATCTCGTTGTAGCGCGAGGAATACTTGCCAAAGCGCAATGAGGCGCGGCGGATGGGCGCAATCTCACTCAGGGCGTCCTCGATGGCGTGGAAAGCGGGGTCATGGAGCGGGCGCATGGCCTCGAGGGCTACGACGCCCGCCGCCTCGGCTGCGCGAAAGACCTCGAGCGCCTGCGCCTCGGTGGCGCAGAAGGGCTTTTCGACGATAACGTGCTTGCCGCCGGCGATACAGGCGAGCGCCTGCTCGTAGTGAAGTGCGTTAGGGCTGCCGATGTAGACGGCATCGACGTCGGCAGCGGACGCAAGCTCGTCAAGCGCGGTGAAGTTACGCTCGCCACCGTGCTTGGCGGTGAAGGCGGCGCCGCGATCTGCATCGCGCGAGAGCGTGCCCACAAACGCAGCTTGGTCGTTGGCGTTGACGACCTGGATAAAGTCGTCGGTAATCATGGATGTGCCGATGGTCGCTATACGCAGCATGTATCCCCCTCGTGCCGTTCGGTTTACAGGATGAGTGTAGCGCGAAGGGGTTGGAAATAGCGTGCGAAAACGCCGTTACAGGTCGCTCTCGTTAAAGCCGGTGTCGATATCGAGATTGGCTCCGTCGGCCGCCGTGGTGGCGAGCTCGTCGCAGCGCTCATTGAGCTCGTGGCCGGCATGCCCCTTAACCCAAATGAACTCCACCTTATGCTTACTCTTTGCGGCAAGCAGGCGCTCCCATAGGTCGCGGTTCTTGACGGGCTGCTTGTTGGCGGTTTTCCATCCGCGCTTTTTCCAGCCGTCGATCCAGTGCTTGTTAAAGGCGTTGACGACGTACTGCGAATCGGAATGGACTTCGACGTCGCAGGGGCGGTTGAGCGCCTCGAGTGCCACGATGACCGCCATGAGCTCCATGCGGTTGTTGGTGGTCTTGGCGTAGCCGCGCGAAAGCTCAGAGGTGAAGGTCTTGCCGGCGGGGTTGGTGTATTTGAGCACGGCGCCGTAGCCGCCGCGTCCCGGATTTGATCGGGCCGAGCCGTCGGTATAGATGATGACCTTCACATGGTTCCTTTCGTTGGGTACGTTTCGCGTGAGTGACCATTGTAGCGCCATGCCCGCCGGGGGCTAGCAATCTACGATTTCTACCCCGTCTTCCGACAGTTGGTTGGCATGGATGATGCGGTTGAGCTCGTCGAGGTATTGCTGCAAGAGGGGAGAGGGCTTGCGGTCGTCATGCATGATGTAGCCCACATGCATCGTCGGGGCGTCTGCCAGGGGGATCGAGGCCATGCCCCACTGCATTTCGCTGGAGAGTACGCCGGTCGACAGCGCATAGCCGTTCGAGGTGATAAGCAGGTTGGTGAGCGTCCCGCGGTCGGATACGCGGATATTGCGGTTGCAGGGAATATAGCTAAACGGTTCCTCGGCGTAATAGAAGGAGTTCGAGGTGCCTTGCTCAAAGCTGTAGCGCGTATAGGGTGTGAGGTCGGCAAGGGACAGCTGAGGGCGGCGTGCGAGCGGGTGGCGCTCGCTGACGAACACGTGGACTTTCGCATCAAAGAGGGGATGAAAGCTCGCTCGGGCATCGGTAAAGGCCTTCTGCAAGACACGGGTATTAAAGTCGTCCAGATAGAGGATGCCGATGTCGCTGCGAAACGCGCGTACGTCGTCGATGATCTGCGCTGTGGTGGTCTCGCGCATGATGAACTCGAACTTGCTGTCGCGGCAGCGCTCGACGACGTTGACAAAGGCCTCGACCGAAAACGCGTAGTGTTGGGCCGAGATGGCAAGGCAGGCCTGAGGTGTACCGCCGTCCTCGTAGCGGGCCTCGAGCATGTCGGCCTGCTCTACGACCTGGCGTGCATAACCCAAAAGCTCGGTACCGTCGTTGGTGAGCGTGACGCCGCGGCTGGAGCGCGTAAAAATACCGATATGAAGTTCCTGCTCTAGGCTTTTGACGGCGTTGGAGATATTGGACTGTGCGGTATAGAGGCGCTGCGCTGCGGCGTTAATTGAGCCGGACTCTGCTACGGCGATCAAAAAGCGAAGCTGCTGGAGGGTCATCGGCGCCTGTCCCTTCGATAGCTATCTATAAAACAGATAACAGGTTAGCGCTTTTAAGTGATTGACCGAGGGAAACAATGCTCGTACTATTCAAAACACACAAAGGCGGTAGGTAATTAAGCCAACCACGGAACCGGGATGCGAAAGGAGGCCCGCATATGAATTGCTTACCAAGACGAATGCCGGGCTCCTGTTTGCGCCCGTCGGCGTGATCAGGAGACAGCGGCTTACTTCTCTCTTATTTATTTACTTTTATTTGATCAAGGAGATCATCATGAGCCAGTTCATCAACAACCCCGAGCACACCTTTGGTTTCGATACCCTGCAGCTGCACGTTGGCCAGGAGAGCGCCGATCCTGCATCCGACTCCCGTGCCGTGCCTATCTACCAGACCACGAGCTATGTGTTCCGCAACTCCCAGCACGCCGCTGACCGCTTTGGTCTTGCCGACGCCGGTAACATCTACGGCCGTCTGACCAACTCCACCCAGGGCGTCTTCGAGGACCGTATCGCCGCACTCGAGGGCGGCGTGGCGGGTCTTGCCGTCGCCTCCGGTGCCGCCGCCATCACCTATACCCTGCAGGCTCTTGCCCAGGCCGGTGACCACGTGGTGGCTCAGAAGACCATCTACGGTGGCTCCTACAACTTGCTGGAGCATACGCTCTCCCAGTTTGGCGTCGAGACCACGTTTGTCGATGCCCATAACCTTGAGGAGGTCGAGGGTGCCATTAAGGACAACACCACGGTCATCTATCTCGAGACGCTCGGCAACCCCAACTCCGACATCCCCAACATCGACGCCATCTCCGAGATTGCCAAGAAGCACGGTTTACCGGTTGTCGTCGACAACACCTTCGGCACCCCGTATCTGTTCCGTCCGCTGGAGCATGGTGCCAACATCGTCGTTCACTCCGCAACCAAGTTCATCGGCGGCCACGGCACCTCGCTGGGCGGTGTGATCGTCGACGGCGGTAACTTCGATTGGAAGGCGAGCGGCAAGTATGCGCAGATCGCCGAGCCCAACCCCTCCTACCATGGCGTCTCGTTTGCCGAGGCTGCCGGTCCCGCCGCCTTCGCGACCTATGTCCGCGCTATCCTGCTGCGTGACGAGGGCGCCTGCATCAGCCCATTCAACGCCTGGGTCTTGCTCCAGGGCACCGAGACCCTGTCGCTGCGCGTTGACCGTCATGTCGAGAACACCAAGAAGGTCGTTGAGTTCCTGGCTGGTGACAGCCACGTCGCCAAGGTGAACCACCCGAGCCTGCCTGAGCATCCCGATCACGAGCTCTATCAGAAGTACTTCCCCCGTGGCGGTGCCTCGATCTTCACCTTCGAGATCAAGGGCGGCCAGGAGGCAGCTTGGAAGTTCATCGATCATCTGCAGGTGTTCTCGCTGCTCGCCAACGTGGCCGACGTCAAGTCGCTCGTCGTGCACCCGGCTACCACCACGCACTCTCAGCTCTCTGCCGAGGAGCTCGCCGAGCAGAACATCACGCCCTCCACGATCCGTCTTTCCATCGGTACCGAGAACGCCGAGGATATCATTTGGGATCTGAAGCAGGCCTTCGCCGCGCTGGACGAGTAAGGCGATTTGTGCAAGGACCCTTTGCGACTCGATAGGTATAACTGCATAAAATGCCTGCTCAAGGCGCCTGTGCGAACGATGGTTGCACAGGCGCCTTTTTTGCATAGGAAGGGCGCTGTTACAGGGTTTTTGGCATGCTTTATGCAATCGAGATGTGGAAAACTCCTGTTGAGTGGATGTGAGTTTTACGCAATTGACGTGCGCCTTTTGAGTAAAACCGCAGGTCGCGATTTGTTCGGGGTACTATGCGGCGCGATCGAATCACACGCAGCTCAAACGCAGCAAAAACACACTACGGAGGTTTCCAGCTACATGAGGATCGATTCACGAAAACCGAAAGCCGCCGCCCTTTCCGCCGCTCTGACTGTGGCACTTTTGGCGGGCGCCGGCGCAACTGATGCCCACGCGGCAACACTATCCGATACGGTCGGATCTACGCCGTCCGAGGCGACGCTGGTGCAGCCCGTCGACTACCGCGGTGACGGTTATGGCTCCATGCAGGAGTGGAACGCCTCGATGGGGGCGAAGCGCGATTCCCTGGAGATGCGCGCTCAGATCATTATGAATATGTATGGCGACTATGCTACCGATGACGAGCGCGCTGTGTTGCAGGGCTGCATCGACGGCGCGAGTAGCCTGTTGACGATGGGGGAGGTCGACGCCAAGTCGACCGAGCTCGACGAGCTTCGCTCTACGCTAGAGGATGCCAAGCGCGAGGCGCTCGAGGCTGCCGCAGCCGAAGCCGAGGCCGCTGAGGCCGTTCAGGCTTCGTATTACAACGCCGGCTCCGGCTCGTCTTACGCGTCTGCTGCGTATTACGCGAACGGCTCGGGCCTGACGCGCTCGAGCGGCGTCAATAACTATAACGGCCGCCGCGAGACTTATTACAGCAGCAACGTGTTGTATCACCACCGCACGGGCGAATGGACGCAGGA
>CABSYS010000049.1:0-7500 GCA_902482045.1 uncultured Collinsella sp. | reverse complement strand
AGGCATCTAAGCGGGAAGCCGTTCCAGGGATTAGTTCTCCTTCCGGTAAGGGCCCAGGTAGACTACCTGGTCGATAGACGGCAGGTGCAAGGACGGCGACGTCCTCAGCCGAGCCGCACTAATCGCCCGAGCTCTTCCGGAACCGCACCTCGCGGCCCGCGGGACCCAGCGCTCACGCGCGGTCCGGGCACGAGGATGCCCCCGAGTCACCTCCCCTATACGCCATGCGGCCCCCAGGGCACGTGAGACAGACACCGGACACCGAAGATACGGTGGGCGCCGCCCACCGGTCAGCGGCCAGAGCATGGGGGGCACGCCCGGTCCCGTTCCGAACCCGGAAGCTAAGCCCCATCGCGCCGAGAGTACTGCGGGGTCAGCCCGTGGGAGGCCAGGGCGCCGCTGACCGGTGGACGGCACCGAGCCGTCAATCGACTTGAAGAAGGGGGAGGCCTCGCGGCCTCTCCCTTTTTTGCGTTAAGCCAGATCTAACAAACTCGCTGTGTTTTATGACCCTCGTTTGTCGCATCTTCCGTTAACGGGCTACAATAACTTAGTCTGTGCAATATGGAGGTGAACATGGCTGAAGCTGGTATCGGCGTTGATATCGTCGAGATTTCCCGCATGAAATCAATCCTTGAAAAGACGCCGTCGTTTGCTCGGCGTGTGTTTTCCGAAGAAGAGTGCGCATATTGCGACGCTTCATCGCGTCCTGCGGCGCACTATGCGAGCCGTTTTGCTTCTCGTGAAGCGGTTCTCAAGGCTCTTGGTACGGGTTTTAGTCAGGGTGTCGGCCGCAAAGACGTCTCGGTAACGCGTGATAACCTCGGAAAGCCTAAAGCGGTGCTTTCGGGTCGAGCGCTTGAGATTGCTCAAGAGTTGGGTGTCGTTGAAGTTGCGCTTTCCATTACCTTGACGGGTGATTTGGCCGTAGCCAATGCCATTGCGATCACCGAGGATGCTCGACCTAAGCCTAAGGAAGAAAAGGTGAGCACCAAGGAACGCGTTGCACAAACTTATAAAGAGGCTCGCTCGGTTTTAGATGAGCTTGAGCAACTGCAAAATTCAGCTTTGACGGAGCACCAGGGCGATGCTTCGCAAGATACGCTAGGAGCATAGATGAAACCGGTTTTGAGTACCGAGGAAGTCGTTCGCCTCGAGGATATTATCGAACGCGAGGGAACTTCGAAGGCCGAGCTTATGGAACTGGCGGGTGAGTTTGCTGCTCGTGAAATTCTAAAACTCAATCCCGATCGCGTCCTTGTTCTGGTCGGTTTTGGCAACAACGGTGGCGACGGTTGGGTCGCGGCTGATATTTTGAGTCATAAGGGCGTTGACGTGGATATCGTGTCTCCGGTTGAGCCGGATGAGATTCCTGCCGCTCTGGCTCGCCATGTTGCCCGCCGTACCGCCGGTCGTGACGTGCATGTGTGTGTCGGTCCCTCGCGAGATGAGCTTGAGGTTTTGATCGATAAGGCCGACGTTGTTGTTGACGCTATCTTTGGTACCGGTTTCCACGGTGACCTGCGTGCACCGTTCTCCATCTGGATTCCGACAGTTAACGACTGCGCCGACCATGTGGTTTCCATTGATGTTCCTTCGGGTCTGAATGCCGAAACCGGTGTTGTCGACGATGACTGCATCCGTGCCGAGCGTACGGTCACGATGATCACGCCCAAGATTGGCCTCTACAGCGCTGATGGTCCAGAGTACGCCGGTGATTTGGTGTGCGGTGGCCTTTATGATCGCCTTGATGAGGTCATCGATGATGTCGACCATGCCGCCGAGATTGTCGAGCCCGGTGACCTGGTGGATTTCTTTGCTCCGCTGCCCACGAATATCGATAAGTATTCTCGCGGTTCTGTCCTTATTGTTGCCGGCTCGGCGCAGTATCCTGGCGCTGCCATTATGGCCGCCAAGTCTGCTGCCCGCGCGGGTGCCGGCTATGTGGCTGTCGCGACGCCCGATGCGTGTGCCAATCTTATTCGTATGGCACTTCCCTCGATTCCGGTTTTTGCTATTCCGTCCGATTCCCGCGGCTCTTTTGGTGCCGCTGCTCGTATGACCGTGTGCGAGATTGCAAAGAAGTACAGCTGCGTACTGTGCGGTCCCGGCATGACGACGTCTGCCGGCGCCATGCAGGTGGTTTCGGGCTTGTTGGAGCTTGATGTGCCGCTGATCCTTGATGCCGATGCGCTCAACTGCCTTTCTAAGATTGCTATTGACGGTATCGATAGCAACCCTGAGATGTACCGCCGTGAGCAGCCACTCGTCATGACGCCGCACTATCGCGAGCTTTCGCGCTTGGTTGCCGGTGACGAGGTTAACGATCTGGGGACTGCAATTGCGGCCGCGCAGAAGGTTGTCTGGGCTGCTGGCTCCGACAATCTCGTGGTTATTGCCAAGGGGCCGACGACGGCTATCTGTGGCGTTGAGCGCGTGCTTTTGCCGCTCTCGGGTCCGGCGTCGTTGGCGACTGCCGGTTCGGGCGATGTTCTTGCGGGCATTTTGGCTGGCACACTGGCTACCATGCGTGATGAGATGGATCGCTGGGAGCTGCTGTATTCGTATGCCGTTGCGCTTCACAGTTACGCGGGTTTTGCCGCGGCGACGGAGTACGGTGAGAAGAGTGTTATTGCGACCGATCTGATCGACTTGATCGGTCCTGCCATGGAATTGGCGGCAAAGGATGCACTCGATGATCTGGGAATCATGGACGAAGGGTCGGATGACTAATCATGAATAAAGCCGATTTGACGCGCTGGTCCTGGGTTGAGATTGACCGAGGGGCGCTTCGCCGCAACACGAGGGCTTACAAGAACCTGCTCGATCCACGTCAGCGACTGTGCTGCGTGGTCAAGGCCGATGCCTATGGACATGGTGCCGTCGAGTGCGCCAAAATCATGTATTCGGCCGGTGCCGACATGTTTGCCGTGGCGACGGTTAGTGAAGGCGTTGAGCTTCGACAGGGCGGGATCACAAAACCCATCCTGATCCTAAGCGAGCCGCCTATCGAGGCTATTCCCACACTGCTTGAGTTTGACATTATGCCTTCGGTCTATACGTCCGATTTCGCCCTTGCCTATGGCGAGTGCGCTGTCGCGGCAGGCAAGGTAGGTAAGTACCATCTAGCCATCGAGACGGGCATGAACCGCATCGGTGTTCACTACACGCAGGTGCTCGACTTTGTTCGTGGTATTAGCTTCCATCGAGGTATCCAGTGTGATGGCGTCTTTACGCACTTTGCAACGGCCGATGAACCTTCGGGTTGGGACTACAAACTGCAGTGCCAACGCTTTACCGAAGCCGTTCAAGCCATTAAGGACGCGGGTTTTGAGTGCGGCATCGTGCACTGTGCCAACACGCCGTCCTCGATGCTCGATCCCTCGATGCGTTTTGATATGATTCGCGCCGGCGTTGGCTTGTACGGCATGCAGCCATGCGAGCTGAGCGGCCGCGTGATGAAGCTCGATCCTGTTATGAGCGTCCATGCACGCGTGACGCGTGTGGCGCATCCTGCGATGGGTGAGGGCGTGGGCTACGGTTTTACCTACCGCGTACCGCGCACACGCGTTCAGATTTGCACGCTGCCGATTGGTTATGCCGATGGTCTTTCGCGTACGCTCTCCAATCGTATGGACGTGCTGTATCGCGGTGAACGCATTCGTCAGGTGGGTAACATCTGCATGGACCAGTTTATGGTCGCCATTCAGTCCAACCCGGCACACGAGATTCCCGAGGCCGAGTATGGTGACGAGATGATTATTGTCGGCCGCGATGGCGATGCCGAGATCACTATGGACGAGATGGCCCGACTGCGCGGAACGATTAACTACGAGGTCGCCTGCGGCTTTGGCATGCGCCTCGACAAGGTCTACGTGTAGGAGTCGCCATGGGCGTCATGCACATCCCTGGCCATACCCATCAGGCACCACGTGAGGTCGCACTCGAGGAAATTGAGGCCGTTCTGGGCGATTGTCACCTCTGCCAGCTCTACCAGTCGCGTCACAATATCGTGTTTGGCGTGGGAAACCCCCGCGCTCGTGTGATGTTTATTGGCGAGGCGCCGGGCCGCAATGAGGATTTGCAGGGCGAGCCCTTTGTGGGGGCGGCAGGCGAGGACCTCAACGGCATTTTGTCGCTGGCGGGGCTCAAACGCGAAGACGTCTACATTGCCAATGTGCTTAAGTGCCGCCCGCCGGGAAACCGCAATCCGCGTCCCGAGGAAGTGCTGGCTTGCTCGCCGTTTTTGCGTGAGCAGATTCGAAGCATCTGGCCCGATATTATCGTGACGCTCGGCAACCCTGCGACGCACTTTGTGCTTAAGACCGAGATTGGCATTACTAAGCTGCGCGGCAGGTTCCACCAGATGGGGCATTTTGTAGTAATGCCCACGTTCCATCCGGCAGCAGCGCTACGCAATCCGGCGTGGCAGGAACTGCTGGAGGAAGACTTTAAGATGCTGGGCGACTATCTGGAGCGACATCCCGCACCAGAGGACGCCTCGGAATAATAAGGAGCATATATGTCCCTGGAGCGCCTGGGGGTAGGTACTTACAAAACGACTTGCGCTGCCGATACGGAGTACTTTGGCGAGCTAATTGCACCGTGCCTTGAGGACGGCGATGTGCTCATCCTGACCGGTGGCCTGGGAGTGGGCAAAACTCACTTTACCAAGGGCGTCTCGCGCGGGCTGGGCGATGGGCATATGGTTACGAGCCCTACGTTTGCGCTCATGGCCGTTCACGATCAAGGCCGTATTCCGCTGTTTCACTTTGATCTATACCGCTTGGAGCATGCCTACGAGCTCGAGGATACGGGCATTTTCGATGTGCTGGGCTATGAGGGTGCTTGCCTGCTGGAATGGGGCGAACAATTCCAGGACGAGCTGACGGATGAGTATCTTTCGGTGACGCTCAAGCGTGATGAGGGCGACAGTGATGTGCGAACGATAACGCTCGAGGCGCACGGTGACCGCGCAATGGAGCTTTCCCATTTGATTGATAAGGCTGTACAAGATGAGCTTGCATAACGACAACGCGCTGGTGGTGGCGCTCGATACCTCGACCGACATGCTTGCCTGCGCGGCAAGCTGGATTGATGGGCGGACGGGCGAGACGAAGCTCGTGAGTGGCGACCACATGTGTCGCCGTCACGCCAACGTTGAGCTCGTGAATACCGTTGATGGCGTGCTGGCTCAGGCCGGTCTGGATCGCAGCGATGTTGGTTGCTACGTGGTCGGTCGCGGCCCGGGGTCGTTTACGGGTGTGCGCATCGGCATCTCCACTGCCAAGGGCCTCGCGCGTGGTGCCAATGTTCCGCTGCTGGGCGTGTCGACGCTCGACGCTTGCGCTTGGACGGCGTGGAAGGCTGGCGTGCGCGGCAAGCTTGGTATCTTGGCCGATGCTATGCGCGGTGAGGTATATCCGGCGCTGTATATGCTGGTCGATGAGGGTCCCGAGCGTCAATTTGAGCGCGAACACGTGGTCAAGGCCGCCGTTGCGCTCGATGAGTGGCGCCAAGCAGCGGACTGGGACCAGGTTCAGCTGACCGGTGACGGTCTCGTGCGCTATGGCAAGCTGCTGGGTGAGGACGAGACCGCCCGCTGCGTGGAGCGCGACCTGTGGTGGCCTTCGGGCGAGGGCTTGCTGCTCGCGCACGCTGCGGGTGACGGCGATCCGGCCCGCGTCTTGCCGATTTACACGCGCCTTTCGGATGCCGAGGAAAACGAGCGCAAGCGTCTTGGTCTTGCCGAGAGTGCGCAGAGCGAAATTACGGGTGTTGCCGATGAGCTCGCCGGTCGTCATCTGCAGTTCCGTCCCATGGGCGCGGCGGATGCCGAGGGCGCGAGCGCGCTGGAGGCTGCCTGCTTTGAAGGTGCCGGACACGAGGCGTGGACGCCGGGCATGTTCCTGTCCGAACTGGGCGAGGACGTCGCTGCGCCGCGTAGTTGGTGGGTGGCACACGACGACGGCAAGCTGCTGGGCCTTGCCGGCGGTATGGTCGTGGACGGTGATGTGCAGATTCTGGATGTCGCCGTCGACCCGGCACATCGCCGTGAGGGCATTGCCCGCAAGCTGCTGTCGCACGTGAGCTATGATGCCCAGATGCTCGGCTGCACCACGGCTTCGCTCGAGGTCGAGGACGGTAACGAGGGAGCGATCGCGCTTTATAACGCTCTGGGCTTTACCGAGGCTGGCCGTCGCCGCGGTTACTACGGTGTTGGCAAAGATGCCATCGTCATGACGGCGCCGCTGCCCTTGGTGCTCCCGGTCGACAACGCTTCGCCCGAGCCGACGGCGGCAGAGCAGCGCGTATGGCCGCTGCCTGCGCCTGGGCGCTCCGAGGGGGAGCGTGCCGAAATTGAGCGCCGCCGCCTAGTGCTCGCTATCGAGAGTTCCTGCGACGAGACGGCCGTGGCGATTATCGATGCGGATGGCAATATGCTGGCCAACCAGGTGTCAACACAGATTGATTTTCATGCCCGCTTTGGCGGCGTGGTGCCCGAGATCGCCTCGCGCAAACACGTTGAGGTGATTGTGAGCGTCGTGGATGCGGCGCTCGAGGATGCCGCGACATCGCTTGGCCTTGAGGGTGGAGCCATTGCCCCCAGCGAGCTTGCCGCCGTGGGCGTGACACAGGGTCCGGGCCTGGTGGGCGCCCTCGTGGTGGGCGTTGCCTTTGCCAAAGGCTTTGCCTACGCTGCCGGTAAGCCGCTCGTATGCGTCAACCATCTGGAGGGGCACCTGTTTGCCAACCTGCTGGCGCAACCCGACCTCAAGCCGCCGTTTATCTTCACGCTTGTCTCGGGTGGGCACACCATGCTCGTGCATGTGAAGGCGTGGGGCGACTACGAGGTGCTCGGTGAGACGCTCGACGACGCCGTGGGCGAGGCCTTCGACAAGGTGGCCAAGGCGCTGGGCCTGGGCTATCCCGGTGGCCCCATCATCTCCAAGCTGGCCGAGACGGGCAACCCCAAGGCGATCGATTTCCCCCGTGCGCTTAACAGCAGAGGAGACTATCGTTTCTCGCTTTCGGGTCTTAAAACGGCCGTGACGCTCTACATCGAGCAGGAGACCAAGGCCGGGCGCACGATTCACCTGCCCGATCTGGCAGCTTCGTTTGAGGCAGCTGTCTTTGACGTGCAGTACAAGAAGGCCAAAAACGCATTGCACGCTACCGGATGTAAGGAATACTGCATCGGTGGCGGCGTCTCGGCCAACCCGCATCTGCGCGAGATGATGATCAAGAAGCTTGGACGTCAGGGGATTCGCGTAACGGTGCCGCCCTTGTCTGCCTGTACCGACAACGCAGCCATGATCGCGGAGGTCGCCCGCCGTAAATTCGACCGAGGCGAAATCTCGCCGTTCGACGTCGACGCCGATCCAAACATGACGCTGTAGCTGGTACGGCGCGGTCCCCGGACGGAGGGGCCGGATATAAGGTTTCCTGCTCTACAGTCCTGCGCAAGACGAAGGCCACATTAAGTGGCCTTCTTTGCGT